>URUZ01000331.1 GCA_900551225.1 uncultured Clostridium sp. | reverse complement strand
GGTGTTGCTTAATACCGTGAAATGCCTTATAATTATGCATTGTGGCGTATTGTTTTATCCCATGTTACGTAGTTGAGAATAAAAAAATTTGTTGTTTTTTTTAAAAAAAGGCCTGATTTTCTTCGAAAAAGGGGTGAGAAAAAGAGTGAAAAAGAGCAAATAAGGACGCAAATTCAAGTTCTTTTCGATTCAAACAGGCCTTTACTATAAACCCAAAATACTGTGCAAACAGCACAATAAATAAGGAAAAGCCATGAGAAAACTAGCTTTAAATGATGAAATATTACTAAGTATCCAACAGCCCGCCCGCTATATCGGGGGCGAGGTAAATACGGTAAATAAGGACCCGAAAAAAGTGGATATCCGCTTTGCCATGTGTTTCCCTGACGTCTACGAAATCGGCATGTCTCATCTGGGCATCCAGATTCTGTATTCCATGTTCAACAGCAGGGAGGATATCTACTGTGAGCGGGTCTATTCCCCATGGACAGATTTAGATCCCATTATGCGGGAGAAGAAGATTCCGCTGTTTGCACTGGAGTCCCAGGAGCCGGTGAAGGACTTTGATTTTCTGGGAATCACCCTGCAGTATGAGATGTGCTACACCAATATTCTGCAGGTGCTGGACTTATCCCAGATCCCTCTTCACGCATGTGACCGCGGGGAGCAGGACCCCATTGTGATCGGCGGAGGTCCCTGTGCCTACAACCCGGAACCGCTGGCAGAGTTCTTCGACTTGTTTTATATCGGCGAGGGTGAAACTGTTTACTTTGAACTGATGGACCGCTACAAGGAGAACAAGGCGGCGGGCGGCGGCAGGAAGGCCTTCCTGGAGATGGCTGCGGAGATTCCCGGCATCTATGTCCCCGCATTTTACGATGTGGAATATCACGAGGACGGCACGATCCGTTCTTTTAAGCCCAACAATCCCCATGCTAAAGAGACCATTACCAAACAGATGGTGGTCAACATGGATGATGTGGGCTATATTGAGACACCCCTGGTGCCCTACACCAAGGTGACCCAGGACCGGGTTGTCCTGGAGATCCAGCGCGGCTGTATCCGCGGCTGCCGTTTCTGCCAGGCAGGAGACGTGTACCGTCCGCTGAGGGAGCACAGCCTGGAGTATCTGAAGCGCTATGCCTACCATATGTTAAAGAGCACGGGCAATGACGAGATCTCCCTCAGCTCCTTAAGTTCCAGCGACTACACCTATCTGGAAGGTCTGGTGAATTTCCTCATCGATGAGTTCAAGGGCAAAGGTGTGAACATCTCCCTGCCTTCCCTGCGCATCGATGCCTTCTCCCTGGACGTGATGAGCAAGGTCCAGGACGTGAAGAAGAGCAGCCTGACTTTTGCGCCGGAGGCCGGTTCCCAGAGGCTGCGGGATGTCATCAACAAGGGCCTGACAGAGGAAGTGATCTTAAAAGGCGCCACAGACGCATTTGAGGCGGGCTGGAACCGGGTGAAGCTGTACTTTATGCTGGGTCTGCCCACTGAGACCGTGGAGGACATGGAGGGAATCGCCCTGCTGTCCGAGAAGATTGCGGAGGCTTACTATGAGATTCCCAAGGAACAGCGCAACGGCAAGGTGCAGGTGGTGGCCAGTTCCTCCTTCTTTGTTCCTAAGCCATTTACTCCCTTCCAGTGGGCCAGAATGTGCACCAAGGAAGAATTCCTGGAGCGGGCCAATATTGTGCGCGGCAAGTTCCGCAAGATGCTGAATTTCAAGAGCCTGAAATACAACTGGCACGAGGCGGAGCTGACTGTGCTGGAGGGCGTTCTGGCCAGAGGCGACCGCCGCACAGGGGCAGTGATTGAGGAAGCCTACAAAAACGGCGCCCTTTATGACTCCTGGTCAGAGCATTTTGACAATGATATCTGGATGAAGGCCTTTGAGACCTGCGGCGTTTCCATTGATTTTTATACCACCAGGGAGAGAAGCCTGGACGAGCTGTTCCCGTGGGATTTCATCGATGCCGGCGTCAGCAAGGAATTTTTAAAGAGAGAGTGGAAGAACGCTCTGGAAGAAAAGGTGACCCCCAACTGCCGTCAGAAATGCTCCGCCTGCGGAGCGCTTAAATTCGACGGAGGCGTATGCTATGAGACCAGGGTGCCTGCGGAAGGAACTAAAGTATGAAGATAAGAATCAAATTTAAAAAATACGGCAACATGAAATTCATCGGCCACCTGGATGTGATGCGCTATTTCCAGAAGGCAATCCGCAGGGCTGATGTGGACATCCGCTACAGCGAGGGCTTCAGCCCCCACCAGATCATGTCCTTTGCAGCGCCTCTGGGCGTGGGCAACACCAGCAGCGGCGAGTATGTGGACATCGAAGTGCTGAACACCGATGATTCCCAAACCATGATAGAGCGCCTGAACGCCCAGATGGCCGAAGGCTTTGAGATTGTCAGCTACCGTCTGCTTCCCGACACTGCGGGCAACGCCATGTCCATTGTGGCCGCCGCGGACTATACCATGCGCCTGCGCCCCGGCTATGAGCCGGAAAATACAGAGGAATGGCTGAATGGCCTGCTGGAATTCTACCGCCAGGACTCCATACTGGTGACCAAGAAGACCAAGAGAGGCCAGGCGGAGCTGAACATTAAGCCCCTGGTCTATGAGCTGAAGGTGATCAGTGAGGAGGACAGGCCGGCTCTGTTTATGAAGATCTCCACAGGCAGCGTTTCCAACATCAAGCCGGATCTGGTGCTGGATGCCTACTATGGTTCTCTGGGGCAGGAGCGGCCGCGGTTCGCATGGATGGCCCAGAGGGAAGAGGTCTACACAGATCGGGACTCCGAGGCGGAAAAAGAGGGGGGAGAGCACAAGTTCGTCTCCCTGGAAGATCTGGGAGAAGAGATCAAGTAATGGACAAACTGGTTATAACAAGATGGAAAGGCAAGGTACTGACCGCCGTATTTACGGACGGCAAGGCTTCCTCCCTGACCTTAGAACCGGAGAGCAGCACCCTGCTGGATAATATCTACATCGGTAAGGTCCAGAAGGTAGTCTCCAATATCGGGGCCGCTTTCATTGAAATCGGAGATGGGCAGACCGGCTATTACAGCCTGGAGGAGAACCGGCCGGTGGTTTTAAACCGGCCCGGCGCAAAAAAGCTGAGTCCAGGTGACGAACTGATTGTACAGGTATCCAAGGATGCAGTAAAGACCAAGGCCCCGGTGCTGACGGGCCGGCTCACCTTCACAGGCCGCTACTGTGTGCTGACCCCCAATAAGGCCGGGATCAACTTCTCCGCCAAGCTGTCCGATCCGGCACTCAAACGCCGTTTAAAGCCTCTGCTGGAGGAGGCGGCCGCAAGCCGCGGATACAGGGACTGCGGCCTTATTGTGCGCACCAACGCGGCTGGGGCAGAGCCTGAGCAGATCTTGGAGGAGCTGGACAGCCTGTTTTTGATTTATCAGAGAGTTCTGGAGGAGAGCGGGCACAGAACCTGCTACAGCTGCCTGTACCGTTCTCTGCCGGGCTATATTGCCAGCCTGCGGGATACTTATACAGGCTGCCTGGAATCCATTGTCACGGATCAGGAGGATTATTACCAGGAGCTGGGCAGGTATCTGAGGGATCACCAGAAGGAGGATCTGGAGCGCCTTTCCTTCTACAATGATCCGTTAGTTGGGCTGTCCAAGGTTTATAGCCTGGAGAAGGCTATGGAAGATGCTATGAGCTGCCGCGTCTGGCTGAAATCCGGCGGATACCTGGTGATCGAGCCCACGGAAGCCATGGTGGTGATTGATGTAAATACAGGCAAATACTCCGGCAAAAAGACATTGCAGGAAACGATTTTAAAGATCAATCTGGAAGCCGCGGAGGAGATCGGACGGCAGCTCAGGCTGCGCAACCTGTCCGGAATCATAATCGTGGATTTTATTGACCTGGAGAAGGAGGGGGACCGGGAGCTGCTGCTGCGGCATCTGTCGGAGGTGACGGCCAAAGATCCCATTAAGACCACAGTGGTGGAGATGACTAAGCTGAACCTGGTGGAGATGACCCGCAAAAAAGTGCGCCGTCCCCTGCATGAACAGGTGGCGTCAAATACTGATGAAAAATAAAAGGGGTATCTATTATGAAAATCATAATTGTCGGCTGCGGTAAAGTGGGAGTCACACTGGCAGAGCAGCTGAACAGTGAACATCACGATATTACGCTGATTGACAGTGACCAGATGGCGCTTCAGTCTGTCACGGACAGCATCGATGTGATGGCGGTGAACGGCAACGGAGCCATCTACCAGGTACAGATGGAGGCGGGCATCAAGGAAGCGGATCTGATGATTGCCACCACTAACTCGGACGAGCTGAACATGCTCTGCTGCCTGATTGCCAAAAAAGCGGGTAACTGCCACACCATCGCCAGAATCCGCAACCCGGAGTATTCTGCTGAGATCAACTATATCCGTGAGGAGCTGAACCTGTCCCTGGCCATCAACCCGGAGCTGGCGGCCGCCATGGAGATATCCAGGCTTCTGCGGTTTCCATCAGCCATCAAGATTGAGCTGTTCGCCAAGGGGCGTATTGAGCTGCTGAAGTTTATGATTCCCAGGGACTCCATTCTGCACAACATGAAGGTGATGGACGTGGTATCCAGGCTTCGCAGCAATGTGCTGATCTGCGCGGTGGAGCGGGGGGAGGAAGTGGTGATCCCGGACGGTAATTTTGAGATGCAGTCCGGCGACAAGATCTCCTTTATCGCTCACCACGGCGATTCCCACGACTTCTTCAAGAAGGCGGGCATCGTGAACAATACCGTTAAAAACGCCATGTTTGTGGGCGGCGGAAAGCTGACCTACTACCTGTCAAAGGCTCTGTCCGACACCAAGATCAAGATTAAGATCATCGAGCAGAACGAGGAGCGCTGCCGGGAGCTGAGTCAGCTCCTTCCCGGGGCTATGATCATCCACGGCGACGGTTCGGACCAGAAGCTTCTGCTGGAGGAGGGAATCCGCCAGACCGAGGCATTTGCCTCCCTCACCGGCTTTGACGAGGAGAATATCATGCTGTCCCTGTACGCGGCCAGCCAGTCGAATGCCAAGCTGATCACAAAGGTCAACAAGATTGCATTTGAAAATGTAATTAATTCCCTGAATCTGGGAAGCGTGGTCTATCCCAAGCTGGTAACTGCCGACCTGATCCTTCAGTATGTCCGTGGTATGCAGAATTCCATGGGAAGCAATGTGGAGACCCTGTACAAGATTGCCGCCGACAAGGCGGAGGCCCTGGAGTTCCGTGTGAAGAACGATTCACCGGTGGTGGGAATCCCGCTGGAGACCCTTCCCTTAAAGAGCAGCCTGCTGGTAGCCTGCATCAACCGGAGAGGCCGCATCATCACCCCCAGGGGCAAGGACACCATAGAGGCCGGGGACACGGTTATCATCGTGACGACTCACGCTGGTTTAAATGACCTCAGCGACATCTTAAAGTAAAGGCGGGGACTATGAACAGCGGAATAATTATCTATATGCTGGGCTGGATTATGAATATTGAGGCCCTGTTTATGCTGATACCGTGCCTGACAGCAGTTGTGTATCAGGAACGCATCGGCTTCTGTTATCTGGCCGTGGCAGCCCTGTGCGGGCTGCTGGGCTTTCTCTGCGTCCGCAGGAAGCCTAAGAGCAAGGTGTTCTTTGCCAGGGAAGGTTTCGTCACAGTGTCCCTGGGCTGGATCGTTCTCAGCCTGTTTGGCTGCCTGCCCTTTATGCTGGGCGGGGAGATCACCAACTTTGAGGATGCCATGTTTGAGATCGTGTCAGGCTTCACCACCACGGGAGCCAGCATTCTGGTCCAGGTGGAGGACTTGTCCAAGGCTTCGCTGATGTGGCGCAGCTTCTCCCACTGGATCGGCGGCATGGGTATCCTGGTGTTTCTGTTGGCAGTGCTTCCCATGACAGGGGACTACAATATGCACATTATGCGGGCGGAGAGTCCTGGTCCCTCCGTGGGAAAGCTGGTGCCCAAGATCCGTTTCACGGCCAAGATTCTGTATTCAATTTACCTGTTTCTCACAGTGGTCATGCTGATTCTGCTTTTATTGGGGAAAATGCCTCTCTTTGACAGTCTCTGCATGACCTTCGGCGCGGCCGGAACAGGGGGCTTCTCCTGCCGGAATTTCGGGCAGGCGGGCTACACAGCCTACCAGCAGAATGTGATTACTGTGTTCATGCTGATATTCGGCGTGAACTTTAACGTTTATTATCTGATGCTGATCCGCAAACCCGGGGATGCCCTGCGCTGTGAGGAGTTGAGAGGATATCTGGCCATAGTCGCTGTGAGCATCCTGCTGATTACCATCAACACGGCGTCCATGTTCCCCAATGTGCTGACTGCACTTCACCACGCTGCGTTCCAGGTGTCCTCCATCATCACCACCACAGGATATTCCACGGTGGACTTTAACCAGTGGCCGGAGTTCTCCAAGACCATCCTGCTGATGATCATGTTCATCGGCGCCTGCGCAGGCAGCACCGGCGGCGGTATGAAGGTATCCCGTGTGATGATCGCCTTCAAGGAGATCAAAAAGGAGATGGCCTCCGTCATCCATCCCAGAAGCGTAAAGGTGCTGAAATTCGAGGGCAAACCTTTGGAGCACAAGACCCTGCGCTCCCTCAATGCCTTTATTATCGTGTATTTTGGGATTCTGGCCGTCTCAGTGCTTCTGGTGAGCCTGGACAACTTTGATTTCGGAACCTCCTTCTCCGCGGTGGTGGCCACCCTCAACAACATTGGCCCCGGAATCTCCGAGGTGGGACCGGCTTCCAACTTCTCCGGCCTGTCCGCGCTGTCGAAGATGGTTCTGATCTTTGACATGCTGGCAGGGCGGCTGGAGATCTTCCCCATGCTGGTGCTCTTATCGCCGGGAACCTGGAGAAAACGCTGATCTGTGAAATAACTGTGACTTTTGTTGACCTTCTTTTTTAAATATTATATGATGTTGATAATATTTGAAAAGGAAGGGAAGCATATGAGGAGACATTTGAGGCAGGCAATATGGGCGGCAGGAATCTCGCTGGCATTTGTGCATCGGCGGCTGTTCCTGCACTGGCGGAGACGGCGGGAGAAGCCGTGCAGGCCCAGGA
>URUZ01000330.1 GCA_900551225.1 uncultured Clostridium sp. | reverse complement strand
TATGGATTTTTGTAAATGTGAACAGCCCGCTCAGACCGGACTGCCCCTGGCAATTGCCACCATTCCCATGCAGCCCTGGGAGACGCCCTATGAACCGGAAAAGGCTCTGAAACAGGGAACCATATTCCCCTGTCTGGACAAGCCTTTCTTTGCAGCAGGAGGTGGACAAAATGGTTGACCGCAAACAGCTCATGAAGGAAATTAATGAAGTCAGCTTTACCCTCAATGACTTAAACCTGTACCTGGACACCCATCCCACGGACACTGCCGCCCTGGATGCCTTCGGCCAGTCCATGGCCCGCCGCAAACAGCTCTTAAGCGAGTATGCCGGCCAGTTTGAACCGCTGACATTTAACTGCATCTGCCCTGACACAAACAACCAGAGCGGCACCTGCACCAACTATCCGGGCCAGAAGCATTTCACATGGTCCGACGGCCCATTGCCATGGGAAGGAGGTACTGTATAATGTGGACTTATGAAAAACGACTTCAGTTCCCTGTTAACATCACCCAGACCTGTCCAAAGACCGCCTCTCTGATTATCACACAGTTCGGCGGACCCGACGGCGAGCTGGCCGCCTCCATGCGGTACCTCTCACAGCGTTATACCATGCCCTGCAAGGAAGTGGGCGGGCTGCTGACGGATATCGGTACGGAGGAGCTGGCACATCTGGAAATGATCTGCGCCATTGTCTATCAGCTGACCAAGAACCTCACTGCCGAGGAGGCCAAGACTGCCGGATTTGACGCTTATTATGTAGATCATACCACCGCCCTGTGGCCCAACGCTGCGGCAGGCGTGCCCTTTAATGCCTGTGAGTTCCAGTCCAAGGGCGATGCCATCACGGACCTTCACGAGGACCTGGCAGCAGAGCAGAAGGCCAGAACCACCTATGACAACCTGATCCGCATCATCACCAACCCTGAGGTCAGAGAGCCTCTTAAGTTCCTGCGCCAGCGTGAGGTAGTCCACTTCCAGCGGTTCGGCGAGGCACTTGAGAAGATCAAGTCTGATCTGGATGCCAAGAACTTCTATTATTTTAATGCGGAGTTCGACAAGCAGTTTGTGAAAAAGTAGACAATATCAGGCAGAACCGGGAAATGTTTGGTTCTGCCTGAGTTTTGGTTTCTTTTAAAGGGTTTCTATTGTATAATGGTCGTTGGATTTTTGTACATACTTGCATAGGAGGAGGGCTTTCGTGAAAGCTGACACACTAAGACAACGTGATTCCTGGAAATCCAAATGGGGTTTCATACTGGCCTGCATCGGTTCTGCGGTGGGCATGGGCAATATATGGATGTTTCCCACAAGAGTTTCCAGGTATGGGGGCGGTACATTTCTGCTGCCTTATTTTATATTCGTGGTGATTATCGGGCTGTCCGGCGTGATCGGGGAGATGAGCTTCGGCCGGGCCACCCGCTCAGGCCCAATCGGCGCCTTTGGCCAGGCAGTGGCCAGCCGGGGAGGAAGCCGCCACATCGGAGGGGCCATCGGCCTGATCCCAGTGCTTGGCTCCATGGCCCTGGCCATTGGCTACTCTGTGATCGTGGGCTGGATTCTCCGCTACGCCGCGGCCTCTGTCACCGGTTCTGTGCTGCTGCCTGACAGCGTGGACGGATTCTCTGCTGCCTTTGGGTCCATGGCCACTGATTTTGGCAACAATTACTGGCAGACCCTGGGCCTGCTGATCGTATTTGTCATTATGGTGCTGGGGATTTCGGGGGGAATTGAGAAGATCAATAAGGTGATGATGCCCCTGTTCTTCTTCATGTTCCTGGGGCTGGCAGTGTATATGGCCTTTCAGCCGGGGGCCGGGGACGGCTACCGGTATATATTCCGCATCGAGCCTGCGGGGCTGGCTGATCCCATGACCTGGGTGTTTGCCCTTGGACAGGCATTTTTCTCCCTGTCCCTGGCCGGGAACGGGACGCTGATCTACGGCTCTTATCTGGATGATAAGGAGGATGTGATTGGAGCTGCCTGGAAGGTGGCCTTCTTCGACACCATGGCAGCGCTGCTGGCTGCCCTGGTCATTATCCCCGCCATGGCTACTGCCGGCTCCCAGCTGGATCAGGGCGGACCCGGGCTGATCTTCATCTTCCTGCCCAATCTGTTCAAAGGGATGCCGGGCAGCAGGCTGCTGGTGATTATATTCTTCGTGGCAGTGCTGTTTGCGGGGGTGTCGTCGCTGATCAACCTGTTTGAAGCGCCCATCGCAAGTGTGCAGCAGCATTTCCGGCTGAACCGCAGGGTGTCGGTGATCCTGGTGGTTGCCGCAGCGCTCTGTATCGGGCTGGGGATTCAAGGAATTGTGTCGGACTGGATGGATTTCGTGTCCATCTACATCTGCCCCCTGGGCGCGGGACTGGCCGGAATCATGTTCTTCTGGGTATTCGGAAAAGAGTATTCCGCCAGGGAGGCGTCCAAAGGCAGAGCCAGGGCCGTGGGGCCGTGGTTCGGATTCATCACGCGGTACGTGTTCTGCGGACTTACACTGGCGGTGTTTGTGCTGGGCGTGGCCTTTGGCGGGATCGGGTGACCGGGGGCGCAGGCACGGCGTACAGAGTCTATCTTTCGCTGTATATATCCCACCACTCCAGACAGAGCTCGTGCCATAGCTGCCGGGCGGCCGGAATGGAAGGGGCAGGACAGGGCGCCAGGGACCGTTCCTGAACTGCGCTCTCCATTGACGCCGGGCCCCCGCCTCCCTTCTCCTCCCAGAACTCCCGGGATTCCAGCCGCCGGGCTAAAGCATCATCCCGCTCCGCCTCCAGCCGTCCCACCGCCCCTCCGGCGGATTCCAGCTTCTCCGCAGTCAGCCGCAATCTCCAGTCCCAGTACGCCTCCTCGGTGGAGAGTTCCCTCAGGCGGTGGCGCTCCGCCTTGGGGACAGCCTTCAGGCCCGCCACCAGCGCCTGCTGCTCCGCTGTGATCTGGGCCGCAATGGACTCCCCGGCGCTCTCCCTGCGGACCCGCTCCAGATAGTGCTCATAGCCAAATGGGTAATACATTACGGACTGGTTCTCAAAGATCAGGACAGCGTCCGCCACCTGCCGTATAAAATACCGGTCGTGGGACACAAAAAGGATGGTTCCGGTGTATGCCCTGAATGCCGACTCCAGGGTCTCCTTGGCCTGTATATCCATGTGGTTGGTAGGTTCATCCAGCACCAGGAAGTTGGGCCTGCTGGTCAGCAGCTCCGCCAGCACCAGCCGGGACTTCTCACCGCCGGACAGGGAGCTGACCTTCTTGGACGCCTCCTTTCCCCCGAACAGGTACGCGCCCAGAATGCCTCTGACCTCCTTCTCCGTCATCACAGGGAACAGGTCGTGGAAATGCTGTGCCACCGTCTTTTCAGACTGTATCTCAGCCGAATGCTGGTCAAAATACCCGATGGTTACATTGACCCCCAGGGAGTAATCCCCTCCAAAGGGGGGCGTCAAGCCCGCTATGGTCTTTAAAAACGTGGTTTTCCCCGTTCCGTTGGCCCCCAGCAGCCCAATCTTCTGCCCCCGGCGCATCCGCAGGCTGATCTCCAGGAGAGGCCTGTCATATCCCAGCTTCAGGTGCTCCGACTCAAACACCCACTTGCTTCCCGCAATCAGCGGACTAATCTCCCCGGTGAACAGATGCACATCGTCCTCCTCCGGCTTCTCCACCCGCTCCATCCGCTCCATCTGTTTTCTCTTGGCCCTGGCAAATGCCGCCTTGTTGGGCTTATGTTTAAACCGCTCCACCACCTCTTCCAGCCGCTTCAGCTCCTCCTGCTGCCGCTCATAGGCCTTCATCTGCAGCCGTATCCGCTTCAGCTTCTCTTCCCGGTAATGGGTATAATTGCCCGGATACCTGGTCAGCTTCTTCCCCGCCAGCTCATAGACCACATCCGCCGTCTGATCCAGAAAGAAGCGGTCATGAGACACCATAACCACCGCCTTATCGTATTTCTCCATATACTGTTCCAGCCACTGGACCGTCTGCACATCCAGGTGATTGGTGGGCTCGTCCAGCAGCAAGATGTCCGGTTTCTCCAGCAGCAGGCGGATCAGCCGGATCTTAGTCTGTTCCCCGCCCGAAAATGATGACAGCGCCTTCTTCTTATCCCCCTTTGCAAACCCGAACCCCGTAAACAGCCGGTCATACTCCCGCTCATATTCGAACCGCTCCCTGGACCCCGTGTCCGGAAATGGGCAGGCGCCGGACAGCTCCTCCTCCACGGTAACGGAGTCAGGAAAGACAGCCTGCTGGCCCAGCAGTCCCACCGTCAGCTGGCGGGACCGGGTGATCCCCGGCCCCTGCCGCCTGTCGTCCCGGTCCAGGGACAGCTCCCCTGCCATCAGCCGCAGCAGGGTGGTCTTGCCTGCCCCGTTCTTGCCTACAACAGCGATTTTCTCATTTCCCCGTATCTCAAAATTAATGTGGGACAGCACCGTCTCCCCGCCCACTGTCACCGTTCCGTCCAAAATCTGATAGAGCATAACCGTCATCCTTTACTATAATAAGATGTAAAAACCGGGAAGCCCATGGTTCACGGCTTCCCGGCCCTGATGTTTAACTAATACGGCGTACTAGCTGCGGTTTAAGATCCAGGCCACAGCGTCGGCAATCACCTCGTCCTTGCAGTATTCATTAAAAATCTCATGGAACAGGCCCCCGTAGATCTTCATCTGACGGTCCTGGCTGCCTGCATTTGCGAAGAATTCGTAGGTATCCCGGACACTGACCAGGCCGTCCTTTTCGCCGTGGAGCATCAGCACCGGATACTTAAACTCCTTCTCCTTATCCCCGAACCAGTTGACCCCCGCAGTCAGCGCATAGCACAGTCCTGTGGTAAATGTCTTTCTGTTGTGCGGGTCCTTTCCGTACCAGTCCACCACCTCTGCCACAGAACACACCCCTGCCCCAAGCTCGTTGGGCAGCTTCTCGTGGGGGTCCATCCCCGCCGGAAGGCTGGTGATCAATTTGCCGAAGTCGTGGGTCAGCGCTCCGCTTGTAACGATACCCCGAAGGCCTTTATCCGGGTATTTAGCGCCGTATAAGGCCACGCCGTAACCGCCCATGCTGTGGCCGATCAGGAACACGGGAAGCCCGGGATGGTTGGCAATAGCCAGATCCACAACCACATTCACATCGTCCAGCAGTTCGTTGAAATCCCCGTAGTAGGTATCCTCCCCCTCAGACCGCCCGTGTCCGCGGTGGTCGAAACGGTAGGTTCCGATGCCGTTCTCATGCAGGCGCCCCGCCATGTAATCATAGCGCCCCTGGTGCTCGCACAGGCCGTGGACAATCACCGCCACAGCCTTGTTCCCCGCCTCTGTCTCCTGGTTCAGATACAGCTTCGTACCGTCAAATGAACTTATCATTGTCTCTGACATATAACCCCTCCGATCTATTCTAATAACTCCATTATATAGGAACGGTTGGGAAATGTCATCCCGGTTTCATGTTTTTTCTTGACGTTCTCCTTTTAGCGGTAGTATACTTAATACAGTAAATATGCGATTCCCCGTCCCATGTATTCTGGCGGGGAGTCTCTTTATTTTTGCGCAGAAGTGCTCCTTTTGCAAGTCTTAACGAAAGAAGAGGTATTCAGACATGCCGGATGTAAACACCCGCGAAAACCCTTTGGGCACCCAGTCCATCAACCCACTACTGGCCCGTTTCGCCATTCCCAGCATCATTGCCATGCTGGTCAGCGCCCTCTATAATATTGTGGACCAGTTCTTTATCGGCCGCAGCGTGGGCATCCTGGGAAACGCGGCCACCAACGTGGCATTTCCCCTGACCATCACCTGCACCGCAGTCTCCCTGATGTGCGGCATCGGCGGAGCGGCCAACTTCAACCTTTCCATGGGGCGCGGCAAGCGGGATGAGGCGGCCCGGTTCGCCGGCAACGCCATCTTTATGCTGTTCTCCATCGGTGTTGTGCTGTGCATTGTGGTGCGCCTGTTTCTGCGCCCAATGATGGTGCTGTTCGGCGCCACGCCGGACGTGCTGGATTACTCTCTGACCTACACGGGCATCACCTCCCTGGGCTTCCCGTTTCTCATTCTGGCCACAGGCGGCTCCAACCTGGTCCGGGCTGACGGAAGTCCACGTTTTTCCATGGCCTGCACCCTGGCCGGAGCCGTGATCAACACCATCCTGGACCCACTTTTTATCTTCACCTTTGACATGGGTATGGCAGGCGCGGCCCTGGCTACCATCATTGGACAGATGGTGTCCGGAATCCTGGTGATCGGCTATCTGTGCCGTTTCAAGACCGTCACCTTGAACTTAAAGGCCCTGATCCCGTCCCCGGTCCACTGCCGCCAGATCCTGGCCCTGGGCATGGCTCCCTGCTTTAACCAGCTGGCCATGATGGTGGTGCAGATCGTGATGAACAATATTCTGCGCCATTACGGCGCACAGTCCAGCTACGGCAGCGAGATCCCCCTGGCCTGCGCAGGCATTATCACCAAGGTGAACATGATCTTCTTCTCCCTGGTCATCGGCTTGTCCCAGGGCCTGCAGCCCATCGTCAGTTTCAACTACGGCGCCGGGAAATACAAGCGGGTGCGGGAAGCCTACCTGAAGGCAGCTATGATCGCCTCCGGCATCTCCATATGCTCCTTTCTGTTCTTCCAATTATTTCCAAGACAGATTATCCAGATCTTCGGATCGGGAAGCGAGGAGTATTATCACTTTGCGGAGCAGTATTTCAGGATCTTCCTGTTCTTCACCTTTTTAAATGGAATTCAGCCTATTACCGCCAACTTCTTCACCTCTATTGGGAAGGCTAAAAAGGGCATCTTTATCTCTCTGACGCGGCAGATTATCTTCCTGCTGCCATTAATCGTCCTTCTGCCCATGTTCCTGGGAATTGACGGCGTCATGTACTCAGCGCCTGTGGCTGATCTGGCTGCTGCGGTTCTGGCTGTGGTATTTGTGCTGAGGGAGCTGGGGAGGATGAAGGGGATGGAATTGCAGGAGATATGATGTATTGCGCGAATGGAGGCGCGAATGGTTACGCGGACGTTGGCTGGTGTATTGGCCGGGAAAAGAAGGAGGTTGGGGCTGGGAGGACAGCGGAGCAATGTCATTTAGTTAAAGCATCAACGCAGGCGTTCTATGA
>URUZ01000329.1 GCA_900551225.1 uncultured Clostridium sp. | reverse complement strand
GGGGTATAATAATTTTAAAATAAACAAAATATTACAAAAAAGTATTGACACTAAATAAATATAATGTTAATATAACCAGGCAAGAGATGGTATGAGACAGAGGAGGGGTCACCAACGTGCACCATTCTTTTTGGTAAATACCGCCTGGATCGTATGATAGGGACCGGCCGGACAGGAACCGTGTGGCTGGCAGTACATCTTGGCCTGGATGAATATCGGGCCATCAAGCAAGTCTCGAAGGATATTGTAGCGTATGAAGCATTCCGGAGAGAGGCGTTGATTTTAAAAAGTCTCCGTCACCCTGCGATTCCTATTGTTTATGATCTGGAGGAAGATCAAGAGTTTTTATATCTTATTGAAGAATATCTGAAAGGAATATCCTTGTTTACCCTGATAGAGAATCAGGGTGTCATGCAAGAGGCAGAAGTAGTCCATTATGGAGTGCAGATCTGCAGGCTTGTTGAGTTCCTGCATTCGCAGGGCGATAAACCCATTTTGTTTTTAGACTTACAACCAAACAACCTGATTATCTGCGGCAGCATTGTGAAAATTGTGGACTTCGGACAGGCTGCATATGGAGGGCCAAGTGCGCCCCAGACTGAGCGGTATGGGACAGTGGGCTGTGCTGCGCCTGAGCAGTATACAACTGACCTGAACCTGGATACCAGGACTGATATCTATGCCATTGGTGCGGTCCTCTCCTATATGGTGAATCCAACCCTGCCATTGGGACAGCGCAGTCACAGTACGGTATCGCGTGAGCTGGAAGCACTGATTGAGCGGTGCATGGAGCCGGAACGGGAAAAACGGTTTTCCACAGCCGGTGAGCTGGAACAGCAGCTCTTAAGGCTGATTCGGCCGCAGACAGAAGAATTGCCCCGCAGCAGCAGATATATGCCATCTCTTGCAGCTGCTGTGACGGGAAGCCGGCCGGGGTCCGGTACAACGCACCTGGCTATTGCCCTGTGCCGCCATCTGAATCTATGCGGATGGGATACAGTTTATGAGGAACACAATGAATCCGGGCATATCCGCTGTCTTGCGGAATTCTATGGACTCCGTCCGGATGGGCAGGGGCTGTATCATATGGCCGGGTGCCGGATGAAACCCTGGTACGGCGAGGCGGTGAGCCTGAACGAGCCGGAGGCCGCGGTGGTGGTCCGAGATTACGGGACGGACTGGGCGGCCCTGAAGCGGGATCTGGGGGCAGGGACAGCTTGTGTGCTGATGACTGCCGGGGGAAGCCCCTGGCAACAGAGAGACTGCCGACGGATGCTGGAAGAATTGAACCCCGTGCAGCTGAAGGGCGCAGGGGTGAACCCTGTACTGGTATTCCGGGGCTTAAGGTCCGGGGCCCGGGCATTTACAGGCGGGGAAAAGGCGCTTATGCGCGCTGTGAAGCTGTTTCGGTCCCCGGTATTTGGCGATCCGCTGAAGCCGGGGCAGGATGGAACAGCATTTTTAAAAGAACTCTGGGGCGCAGCAGCCGGCGGGCGGCCCGGGGAGAAGGAAAGGAGCTGGCTGGCCAGATGCTGCATTGGAAGAAAGTTGGTCCGCATCCTGCGGAGAGCGGCAGGGGGCGGTGCAGGGTCATCGGTATCATCGGAGCCGGGCGGAAAACAGGTGTGACCCACCTGTGTGTGCTGACGGCCAATTATCTGGCCAGCGCGAAACAGCGTCGGACCGCAGTGATTGAATGGAACGGCCACGGGGATTTTGACCGCATGGAACGAATCTGCCGCAGCCGGGAACGGACAGGCGAAAAGAAGGAAAAGAATCTATTTAAAGCCCTGGGGGTCACGTACTATAAACAGGGAGAGGCCTGCACGCTGGCAGGCTGTATGGACGGAACATTTGATGAGATTGTCATCGACTTTGGCGAGGCTACCCGTGATTCAATGCGGGAATGGCAGAGATGCCAGGTGAAAATGGTCACAGCGGCCCTGGGAGAATGGCAGCTGGAGGAGGCATTTGGGATGATGGAGCAGGGGAGCCGGCTGGGAAAGAGCTGGATATTCCTGGCTGCATTTGGCAGCGAGTGGACCAGAAGAGAAATCAAGGGGAGGCTTGGCCTCACTGTACACCGGATTCCATTTTCAGCAGATGCATTCCGGATTGACAATGCCATGATCAATTGGTTCCAGGGGATTTTGTAGCCCCGGGCCCGGAGCGCGGGCTGCAAAAGAGAATGAAAAAGCAGAAGCAGTGTAACGTCCGGAGAATGGGAATATGTCACGATACCTCCTTGTGCCGGACGGAGCATTGCCTGTATACGACAGGATGGTGGATTCATAATGATAAAGAGCAGGGAGTATGCAGACAGCAAGGAACTGCAGAAAACGTATCTCGACGGGTTAAAACGATATAAGGACAGAGGAATTCCCATTATCATTGATGGGGAAGAATGCCCGGAGACGGACTGGGGACGGATTTTTGAGATGGGTGAGGACGGCGGTTTCTACATGGGAGATTATGTGGGAGCTGACCAGGGCTGCCTGAAGGAAATCCGTTTTGACAAGGTTTATCTGTGTGAACCGCCGGAGAAAGCCAGGGCAAAGAACAGCCCGGGAAGGCGTTAAAAGTGCTATGGGCGCGCGCAGCAGGGAAATGCAGGAATTATATGGGGTACATCTCAGCCTGAAGAGAATACCGCTGCCTGTATTCCGGCTGCGCGCGTTCTGGTTGTGAGATGGACGGCATATGGCTGAATTGTAAGTAAATATTTAGTTCTATTTGTACATACTTATGCTATAATTAGGAAAGTCCCCATCACTGCGTTCAGGGGAGTGGAAATTAGGAAAGTCCCCATCACTGCGTTCAGGGGAGCGGTAAACAAGTAGAAAAAAGGACAACTCACACAATTCGGAGGACCTTGCATGAGGGAAGAAAAAAGAGGCTGCGGAGGCTGCGCGGTAACAGCGGCTATCCTGGTATTGATTATATTGCTGGCAGGCGGACTGGCCGGCTGGTATTTGCTTGGGAAATACAAGCCCACCAACGAACTGGCGGACAAACGGAAGATATTCGGAATTACAGGCGAGCAGGTGGCCCTGGTGCTGGACAGTGAACTTCAGGAGGGCAAGGGGATCTATGAGGATGGACAGGTCTATCTTCCTGTTACCTGGGTCAATGAGAAGCTGAACCAGCGTTTCTACTGGGACAGCGGTGAAAAGCTTCTGGTATACGCCCTGCCGGATACCATTGTGTACGCCGACGAGTCCTCCATGGGAAGCGGGGGACCGTTAATCAAGGTAAAAAAGAACGAGGCATACCTGTCTCTGGGCCTGGTTATGAACTATACGGACATACGCACCGAGGCATTTGACACCAGCCAGATCAAGCGGGTATTCATCGACAGCCTTTGGGAGACCCAGCAGAAGGCTGTGGTAAAAAAGGAGGGCAGGCTCCGGGAAAAGGGCGGTGTCAAGAGCCTGGTGATCTCCGATGTGGCTGAGGGGGATTCCCTGACTGTGCTGGAACAGATGGATAAATGGTCCAGGGTGCGGACCGGGGATGGCTATATCGGCTATATAGAGAACCGGAAGCTTAAGGAAGCGGAGCCGGAGACTCCGGTGAGCAGCTTCACGGCCCCGGTATATTCCAGCATTTCCATGGATGAACCGGTGATTCTGGGCTTCCACCAGCTGTTTGTCCAGGAGGCCAACAACAGCCTGGATGATCTGATCGCTAACACTGATGGCATGAATGTGGTTGTCCCCACCTGGTTTGTGATGACGGACAACAAGGGGAATTATTCATCCCTGGCCAGCAGGGAGTATGTGGAGAAAGCTCACGCTAAGGGCATCCAGGTGTGGGCCATGCTGAACAATGTGAGCACCAAGGAGAGCGCTGCGGTGAATACCAAGGAGCTGATGTCCTCCACCACCACCCGGAAAAAGCTGATCGCCAGTCTGATGAAGGATGCGGATAACTACGGGTTCGACGGCATTAATCTGGATTTTGAGGGGCTGAAATCTGAGGCTGGCGTCCACTATGTGCAGTTTATCCGGGAACTGTCCGTGGCATGCCGGGAAAAGGGCCTGGTACTGTCCGTTGACAACTATGTACCCTCCTCCTATACGGCATTTTACAACCGGAAAGAGCAGGGCGTTGTGGCTGACTATGTGATTATTATGGGGTATGACGAGCATTATGCGGGCGGTGATGCCGGCTCCGTGGCCTCTCTTCCCTATGTGGAAAAGGGGATAAAGGATACTCTGGCAGAGGTACCTAAGGAAAAGGTGCTGAACGGTATCCCCTTCTACACCAGGGTCTGGACCGTGCAGGGAGGCAAGACCAGCTCCAAGGCCTACGGCATATCCGATGCCAAGAAATGGGTGGAGGATAACAACGTGGATCTGACCTGGAAGGAGGATCTGGGCCAGTATTACGGGGAAGTGTACAATGCAGACGGACAGCAGTATATCTGGCTGGAGGAGGAGCGGTCCATGGGCTTAAAGATCGGCAAGATCAAGGAGTATGGGCTGGCCGGAGTGGCCTGCTGGAAGCTGGGCTTTGAACCGGCGGATATATGGGATGTAGTAAAGGGCGTTAAGGAGTAGAATAAGGCGGAACCGAGGGATGAACATGAGACGCAGAGTGAAAATCAGTGGATGGCTGGCAGCAGCAGCGGCAGTCTGCATATTGGCCGCGGGCTGCGGTGTGCGGACCGGAGGAGATGTACCCGGCAGTACCGCGCCCACAGAGGAGACGACCCAGAGGCAGACAGAGCCGGATAAGCCCACCCACCCGGAGCCGGACGCCATAGAGCCGTTTCCTGAGCAGGAGCGGGAGACTCTGGCGGAGGAGATGGACGACGGGAACAGGATCATTTTGATGACAGATATCCATTACCTGGCCAAGTCCCTCACCGATGAGGGGGAAGCCTTCCGGACCATGGTGGAGCATGGAGACGGGAAGCTGGTGAATTATGTGTGGGAGATCACGGATGCCGCTTTTTCCGAGATCCTGCTGCAGAATCCCAATGTGCTGATACTGAGCGGAGACCTGACCCTGCAGGGGGAGAGGGACAGCCACCTGGAACTGGCTGCCAGGCTTAAGCAGGTGGAGGAGGCCGGAGTTTCCGTGGTGGTGATTCCGGGCAATCACGATATCAACAACCCCAGGGCAGCCGGCTACAGCGGGAAGGACATCTATCCCGCGGGCAATATTTCCCCGGAAGAGTTTGCTGATATATACGGGGATTTTGGATATGATGAGGCCTACAGCAGGGACTCCTATTCCCTGAGCTATACATACCAGCTGGATGACAGAACCAGGCTTCTCATGCTGGACAGCTGCCAGTATGAACCCAGGAACCTGGTGGGCGGAATGATAAAGACAGAGACCTATGACTGGATCAGGCAGCAGCTGGATGAGGCGGACCGGGACAATATGGCGGTGCTTCCCGTGGCCCACCACAACCTGCTGGACCAGAGCAAGGTCTATGTGGACGACTGTACCATAGAGCACAGCGCACAGCTGATCGATATGCTGGAAGAACGGAATATACCGCTGTTTCTGAGCGGGCACCTGCATGTGCAGCATTTTATGCAGCACGATGACATCGGCATCTATGAGATCGTCACCAGCTCTCTGGCCACGCCGCCCTGCCAGTACGGGGTGCTGGAATACAGGCGGGACGAATCATTTTCCTATCACACCAAGGCAGTGGATGTGGAGGAGTGGGCAAGGCGCAGCCGCAATACGGACGAGAATCTTTTGGGATTTGACATCTACAGTCCGCCTACCCTGAACCGGATCTTCTACAACCAGGCCTATGACGCCATGAAGGATTCCGCTGAGGAGGAGACCGGCGATCTCTTTGTGAAGCTGAAGACAGACGAGAAGCAGCTGATGGCCCAGGTGTATGCGGATATCAATGCGGCCTGCTACGCGGGCAGGGCTGCGGACATTGTGGATGAGGCGGTGGAACGGCCGGGATACAAGATGTGGCAGGAATACTGTTACCCACAGGTGCTGTTTGAATATTTGGAGTATATTGTGGAGGACGCGGTGAAGGATTACAATGTACTGGAAGTTAATTGAATTTAGATTAATGTGAATGAAAGCCGGTATCCAGCCCTGGGGGGGTTAGAGACCGGCTTTCTGCACCACTCCCCTGAACGCGGTGAGGGGGACTATCCTTATGTTCTTTTTGCAGGGGTGTGCGAATATATTAAACCAAGCAAAAAAGGATGGAGATCCGATTGATGAAGCATTCCGCGTGGCAGACCTTCATGGGTTTACTGCTTCTTTTTATTGTATGTGTGGTGTCCTGGGAGGCGGGAAGCCTGGCCGTGATTGAAAACCGGCAGGCAGATATGAAGAAAGAGAAACCGCTGGTGGCGATTGACGCAGGGCACGGGGGATTTGACCCGGGCAAGGTAGGTATTGACGGCCAGCTGGAAAAGGATATCAATCTGAGTATTGCGCTGCGGCTGAAAGCGTACCTGGAAGCTTCTGACGTCAATGTGATTCTGACCAGAGACACGGACGCAGGCCTGTACAACTCAGGTGACAGCCATAAAAAGGTGTCCGATATGCGCAAGCGCTGCGACATCATAAATGAGGCCCGGCCGGATCTGGTGGTCAGCATCCACCAGAACAGCTACCACCAGGAGGAGATCAACGGAGGCCAGGTATTCTATTACAAGACCTCGGAGAATGGAAAACGCCTGGCGGAGATTCTGCAGAAGCGGTTTGACTATGTGCTGGGCGAAGGCAACCGCAGGGTTGCCAAGTCCAACGACAACTATTATCTGCTGCTCCACGTCAAGGAACCCATTGTGATTGTGGAGTGTGGTTTCCTCAGCAACCGGAAGGAAGCGGGGAATCTGGAAAATGAGGAATACCAGGACCAGATGGCCTGGACCATACATATGGGCATCCTGCAGTATCTCAACAGCGGAGGCAAGAGCGGCAGGAGCGGGAAGTAGAGGCAGCAAAAAACAGTAAAAAAAAGTAAAAAACAGCAGTGGCTTTTTTGCGGGAATTCCTGGAAAGAGCGGCTGCTGTTTTTCGCTGTATGGAGGAGGATGACCGGAAACGGTGCGCAAAATGTGGAAGGCAGGCATTTAAAACATGGTTCGGAAATAGGGTTCAAAAATAATAATTAAAAACAACGATTCAAAAC
>URUZ01000328.1 GCA_900551225.1 uncultured Clostridium sp. | reverse complement strand
GGATTTTAGTATCTCTGTCCCTCATAGAACGCCTGCGTTGATGCTTTAACTAAATGACATTGCTCCGCTGTCCTCCCAGCCCCAACCTCCTTCTTTTCACGGCCAATACACCAGCCAACGTCCGCGTACCCTTCCACCCCTGGCCCCGCAGTGTGGTTCCCGTTAAATTTGTATAAAATTTCCCCCATAACTGTTGACAAATACAACTAACGGCGTTAATATTTAACACTGATAACTAATCGAGCGTGAGGAGGATAAAATGCCATGTCAGATGAGCGGGACGAGAAGATGCTCCAATCGGAGCTGGTACAGCTTATGCGCAGGATGCGCAAAGCCAGGCTGAATGTTTTATCGGAACAGGTGATCTACACAGAGTATTATGCTTTGGAACAGATCAGCCAGTATGGGCGGGAGCATCCCGGCAGTGTGGGCATCTATGTGTCCGAGCTGGCTCTCAGCATGAATATTGTGCCGCCGGCAGCTTCCCGCCTGTTAAACTCCATGGAAGGCAAGGGGCTTATCGCCAGGAAGGTAGATCCCGGGGACAGAAGGAACACCTTTGTGTGCCTGACGGCTGCCGGGGAGGAGATACTGGCTCAGACGGCCAAGGACATGGACGCCCTGAAGGCCCAGCTGGTCCGCCGCATGGGACGGGAGGATCTGATTACGCTTATTGAACTGTGGACGAAACTGGCCGATATTATGGAGGAGGAGATGTCAGCCTTCATAGGGCGGCGGAAAGATCCGGCAGACGGGTTGGAGAGTAAGGAGGAACAGCAATGAGACGGAGCTGTATCACAATTGACAGGCAGTATGGAAGCGGAGGACGGGAAGTGGGCCGAATCTTGTCCCGGAAGCTGGGAATCCCTTTTTATGACGGGGAGCTTCTGCTGCTGGCGGCCGAGCGGTTTGGGATAAACCCGGGACTTTTGAAGGAACGGGATGAGCGGCGCAGCGGCAGCCTGCTCCACGATATAGCCATATTTGCCAACAGCATGCAGAATTTCGGGCAGATGTTCGAGCCCTATCAGATGTTTGAGGCAGTCAGCGCCACCATCAGCAGGCTGGCAATGGAAGGACCTGGGATTTTCATGGGCAGATGCGCGGATACGGTGCTGAAAGATGTGTGCAATTCTCTGAATCTCTTCATCTACGCCTCCTCCATGGAGGAGCGGATCAGGCGGATTCACACCGCCGACCAGATTCCCATGAAAAATATTGAGTCCTACATCAGGAAGAAAGACCAGCAGAGAAGAGATTATTATAAAATGTTTGCTGAGAAGGACTGGGGGAAAATGGAAAATTACGACATGTGTCTGAATACCACGGCCTTTGGATATGAGGGCTGTGCTGATATTATCGCCGGCATGGCAGAGCGGTCTGCTGTCGGCAGGAAGAAGGAATGAGCTTGACCGTACTTTTTCGATATTTTAAACCATATGTTTTTTATATCCTGCTGGCCGTTGTGCTTCTGTTCGGCCAGGCGTCCTGTGACCTGGCGCTGCCGGATCTGATGTCCGACATTGTGAACGACGGCATCACCACAGGGAATACCTCCTACATAGTGGAGACAGGATTTAAGATGCTGGGAGTGGCACTGATCAGCGCCGGCTGTACCGTCACTGTGGGATTCCTGGGCGCCAGGACGGCGGCGGGAGTCAGCAGGGCATTGCGCCGGGATGTGTTCGTCTCCGTGGAAGGGTTCTCCAATGCGGAGCTGGACCGTTTCTCCACCTCCTCCCTGATCACCAGAACCACCAATGACATTACCCAGATCCAGATGCTTATTGTCATGATGATCCGCATGGTGTTCTACGCGCCGATTATGGCAGTGGGGGGAATCCTCCACGCGCTGTCCAAGGATAAGTCCATGTCATGGATTATCGCGCTGGCCGTGGTGCTGCTGTTTACAGTAGTATTTTCCATGTTCAGCCTTGTGATGCCCAAATTCCAGATCGTCCAGAAGCTCATCGACCGCCTGAACCTGGTGGTCAGGGAGAACTTGGAGGGCATGCTGGTGGTCCGGGCCTTTGACACACAGGAATTCGAGGAGAAGCGTTTTGATAAGGTGAACCGGGATCTGACCCAGACCAACCTGTTTGTGAACCGGACGATGTCCGGTATGATGCCGGCCATGATGTTGATTATGAACCTGGTGACCCTGCTGGTCATCTGGGTGGGCTCCAACCAGGTGTCCGCCTTTAAGATGGAAGTGGGAGATATGATGGCATACATGCAGTATGTGATGCAGATTATCATGGCCTTCCTGATGATGTCCATGATGTTTATCATGATTCCGAGAGCCATTGTATCCATCAACCGTGTGGTGGAGGTCCTGCTGACCAAATCCACAATCGTGGACAGCAGGCAGCCTGTGCAGGTGCCCCAGCCCTGCCGCGGCGTGGTGGAATACAGGAATGTGTCCTTCCGTTACCCGGGAGCCGATGAGGAAGTGCTGACAGATATCAGTTTCACGGCCCTGCCGGGGCAGACCACCGCTTTTATAGGCGCCACGGGCAGCGGTAAGAGCACGCTGGTGAACCTGCTCCCCCGGTTCTACGATGTGTCGGGAGGAGAGATCCTTTTCGATGGTGTGAATATCAAAGACTGGCCCCTGCATGAACTGCGCCAGAACCTGGGCTTTGTTCCGCAGAAGGGGGTCCTCTTCTCAGGCACCATTGAAACCAACTTAGCCTACGGCGACAGGACGGCCGGCGAGAAACAGATCCGGCGGGCAGCCCGCATCGCCCAGGCCCTGGAATTCATTGAGTCCAAACCGGATCTCTATGACACCCTGATAGCCCAGGGCGGCGGCAATGTGTCCGGCGGCCAGAAGCAGCGGCTGTCCATTGCCAGGGCGCTGGTGAAGGAAGCCCCTGTCAATGTGTTTGACGACAGCTTCTCCGCACTGGACTTTAAGACAGACGCCAGGCTGCGCGCGGCTCTGAAGGAGGAGACTGGGGATTCCACCCAGTTCCTGGTAGCCCAGCGAATCAGCACCATTATGAATGCGGACCAGATCATTGTGCTGGATCACGGTAAAATAGCCGGGAAGGGCACCCACAAAGAATTGATGGACAGCTGTGAGGTCTATCGCGAGATCGCCCTATCCCAGCTCAGCGAGGAGGAATTGCAATGACAGAGCAAAAGAACTCACCTGGGCCTCGCATGGGCGGAGGCCGGGGAATCGGAGCTGCCGGGGAGAAAGCCAAGGATTTTAAGGGAACCATGATACATCTGATGCAGTACCTGATGGTCTACAAGAAATCTGTGGCCATTGTAATCCTGTTCGCGGCCTGTTCCTCCGTGTTCTCCATCGTAGGACCCAAGATCCTGGGCAAGGCCACCACCAAGCTGTTTGAGGGTATGATAGCCTGGATGATGGGCACGGGCCTGCTGACGGATTTCCGGTACATCAGGAACTGCCTGCTTCTGCTGGTTGTGCTGTATCTGATTTCAGCGGCATTTTCCTACCTGCAGAGCTATATCATGTCAGGGGTCAGCATGAAGGTGACCTACCAGTTCCGAAAGAATATATCAGAGAAAATGAACCGCCTGCCTTTAAGCTACTATGACACCAGGACCCACGGCGAGGTACTGTCCCGCATCACCAATGATGTGGACACGGTCAGCCAGACACTGAACCAGAGCCTGACCCAGATCATCACCTCAGCGGCCACCCTGGTGGGCGTCCTGGTGATGATGATCTCCATCAGCTTCCGGATGACACTGGTGGCGGTCATGGTACTGCCTCTGTCCATGGGTCTGATCATGGGCGTGGTGAAGAAGTCCCAGCGCTATTTCAAGGGGCAGCAGAAGAGCCTGGGCCGGCTCAACGGCCATATAGAGGAGATCTACGGCGGACACAACGTGGTCCAGGTATTCAACGGCGAGGCGGAGGCCATTGAGACATTTAACCAGATCAACGACGAGCTGTACAAATCCGCCTGGAAATCCCAGTTCCTCTCAGGCATGATGATGCCTATCATGTCCTTTGTCAGCAATTTAGGCTACGTGTTTGTATGTCTGCTGGGAGGTTACCTGACGGTCAGAAAGGTGATCGACATCGGCGATATCCAGGCATTTATCCAGTACATGCGCTCCTTTACCCAGCCTATCACCCAGATCGCCAACATTTCCAATACCCTGCAGTCCACGGCTGCGGCAGCGGAGCGGGTATTTGAGTTCCTGGATGAGAAGGAGGAGGTGCCGGAGACAGCCAGCCCCACCAGCCTGGAAACGGTGCGGGGGGATGTGGAGTTTAGGAATGTGAACTTCGGTTATACGGCGGATAAGATCATTATCCATGATTTCTCCTCAACCATCCATTCCGGCCAGACCATAGCCATCGTAGGCCCCACTGGGGCAGGCAAGACCACGGTGGTTAAGCTGCTCATGCGTTTCTATGAGCTGAACGGGGGCAGCATCCTGATTGACGGCCACGATATTTTGGATTTCACCAGGAACAACCTGCGCGCCATGTTCGGCATGGTGCTTCAGGAGACCTGGCTGTACAGCGCCAGCATCATGGAGAACATCCGGTACGGCAATTTTGACAAGACCGATGAGGAGGTCATAGCGGCCGCCAAAACAGCTCACTGTGATGAGTTCATCCGGTCAATGCCGGGCGGGTACCAGATGCAGATCAACGAGGAGGCCAGCAATCTGTCCCAGGGCCAGAAACAGCTCCTGACCATCGCCAGAACCATTCTGGCCGATCCCAGGATACTGATCCTGGATGAGGCCACCAGTTCTATTGACACCAGAACCGAGGTGCTGATCCAGAAGGCCATGAACAACCTGATGCAGAACCGGACCAGTTTCGTCATTGCCCACCGTCTGTCCACCATCCGCGATGCGGATTTGATCCTTGTGATGAAGGACGGGGATATCATCGAGCAGGGCAATCACCAGGAACTGCTGGCAAAACAGGGCTTTTACGCGGACTTGTATCAAAGCCAGTTCGCATTGAACACATAAGCGCTATGTGGCACTAGTATCTCGAAGCTACCAATATAATGTGGAAGGTGAAGAAAATGAAAGAAAAAACGCAAAATAATATAGAAGATGGCGAGGCGCTGGGCCGCGGAGGAAAGCTTAAGAAAATCCTCTATCCCCTGCTGTTTGCCGTAGTAATCATCGGCTGCTGCGTGGGATATTACCTGTTCAGCCAGAGCAGGAACTATTTCAGCACAGACAACGCCAAGGTGACGGCAAAGCTGTACTCCGTCATGCCCGTAACCAACGGGAAACTGATTTCCTGGGATGTGGAGAACGGGGACCTGGTGGAACAGGACCAGGTGCTGGGACGTCAGGGAGTGCTTCCCTACATCACATCCCCTGTAAACGGAACCATCGTCAAAAATGACGGCGCTGTGAACCAGGTGGTCTCAGCAGGCACGCCTCTGGCAGTGGTGGCCGACACCTCCAACCTTTATATCGGGGTAAATGTGGAGGAGACGGACATTATGAAAATCCGCCTGGGCCAGATTGTGGACGTCAAGATTGACGCTTACCCCGGCAGGTCCTTTAAGGGGCAGGTGACGGAGATCGACCCTGCCACCCAGACTTATTTCACCAATACCACCAGTTTCTCCACCAGCGGCACCTACACCAAGGTAACCCAGCTGATCCCCATCAAGGTGACCATAGAGAACAAGGATAATCTTCCGCTGGTATTCGGGATGAACGCAACTGTCAAGATACATTTGAAATAAGGTCAACGGGAGGTTAAGACAATGAAGAAAATCGTAATATGCGGGCTGGGCTTTGCCATGGCGGCCGGCCTGCTGGCCGGATGTTCCGGCGGCAGCAGCCAGATAGATGTAACAACAGCAGCGGCCAGATCCGGCAGGGATCTGTCGGCTATGGTATGGCAGGGCACAGTGGAACCGTTGTCCGCCATAGACGTACTGCCCGGCGGCAGCGGCAAGGTCACAGAGATAACCGCAGCAGAGGGACAGCATGTGAACAAGGGTGACGTGCTCTTTCTGGTAGACAATACGGATGCCGGTCTGGCTCTTGCCCAGGCCCAGGCCGGATACGATGCGGCTGCGGCAGCATTTGCCAGCGCCAAGAAGGCCAGCGAGCAGAACACCGGGGTGGCCCCCGCGGAGATCGAATATAATGACGCGTCCAACAATTTCAAGCGGATGCAGGAGTTGTATGCGGCCAGCGTCATATCCCAGGTGGATTTCGAGAATGCAAAGTCCAGAATGGACTCCGCACAGTCCAAACTCCAGGCAGCCAGAAACGGCCAGGACGGGAATTACGACATGACGAAGGCCCAGATGGACAGCGCCAAGGCGGCTCTTGACATCGCCCAGAAGCGCTATGACGACTGCGCGGTCACCGCCCCCATCACGGGCCTGGTGACAGACATCAACGTGGAGGTGGGCCAGACGGTCTCCCCCCAGATTGTCGGGGCCACGGTCATTGACGACAGCGGAGAAAAGGTGGAGATCCAGGTAGCTGACACCGATATCGACCAGCTGAAAACCGGGATGCCTATGAATATCGGGCTGCAGTCTGTGGGAAAGGTCTGCAGCGGCACAGTCTCCGAGATCGCCGCTGTATGTGATGCTAAAACAGGGATGTATAAAGTGAAAATTGCGGTGGAGGACTCCGAAGCTGTGAGTTATACGGGGCTGATGGCAGATATAAGGGCAGCTGAAAATGAGGGCGCGGGCTCTGTATATATACCTGCAAAATGCATCCAGTCGGATGAAAACGGAGATTTTGTGTATGTTGTGTCCGAGGGCAGAGCGGTAAAGACAGCTGTAACCCAGGGGCGGAAGAAAAATGCGTATATGGAAGTAACGGAGGGACTGACTGAGGGGAGTGAAGTGGTGGTTCAGAGCAGCAAGGAATTGACGGACGGGCTGAATGTCAGGGTGCTGAGCGTGACGTAAAGAAACGTCCGCGTACCCATTCGCGCCCTTCCCCCAATAAAAATTCAAAGCCCAGGCAACCGCAGCTTTAAACTGCAGTCGCCTGGTCTTTGTTTATACAATCAGAAAACCCCCTCACTAAAAACCATTTTATATAACCAAATATACCGCAGTTAAAACAGAACCATGCACAATAACCTGTAGAAACATGTCGGATTCAAGCAGTTATGTAAAAAATATCACAAAAGTTGTACGTACAA
>URUZ01000327.1 GCA_900551225.1 uncultured Clostridium sp. | reverse complement strand
CTCAACCATATTATGAGCATATATAAGTTTTCAGTTTTTAAAAATATCTTTGTGATCTTTATAAATCCATATTATCACAATGTACAACGCTTTGTCAATTGCAAAATTATTTTTGTGCATTTTCCCATTTTTTATAAACTTTTCATAAAGTGCCGCCAAAAATATTTAGGTTTTGTCCAGGCGCGCCAGGATGCTGTGCATCTCCTCCCACTTGGCTTCCATGTCCGCCACCAGTCCGAACTGGGTCCTGGCCCGGTCCAGATTGTGGCTCTCCCGGCTGGTTTTGAAATAGATATCCCCCTCCAGGTAATCCGCCAGAAAACGCATTCCGCACTCCAGGGTCATAAGCCTGGCGCCCTGAGGCAGCATCTGAACCTCAGCCGGTGTCAGGCTCCCCGCGCAGCCCTCCAGGAACCCTTTTGAGTAGATCTCATAGAGGGGCAGGGACAGGGACACTTTGGACAGATCCCTCTCGTCCTCCTGGGCGGTATTGGCTCCAAAGCGGATAGAATCGCCGAAATCGAAGATGGACAGTCCCGGCATCACTGTATCCAGGTCAATGATGCACAGGGCCTGGCCCGTGCGCTTATCAATCATAATATTATTCAGCTTCGTATCATTGTGAGTCACCCGCAGCGGCAGGCGCCCGTCCTCCAGCATATCCTGGGCCAGACCCATATCCCCGCCCCGGTCCGTGACAAACCGGATCTCGGCCTCCACCGAAGCCCTCCGGCCCCGCACATCCTGTTCCACGGCGCGTTTAAAGTCCTGATAACGCATGGGCGTGTTGTGGAAATTGGGAATCGTCTCATTCAGCTCCCTTGCCGGATACCGGGCCAGAAGCTTCTGAAAGTTGCCGAAGGCCTTGCCGCTCTGGTAGAAGTCCTCCGGCTTCTCCACCTGGTCATAGCAGGCCGCGTCCTCTATAAACAGGTAAACCCGCCAGTAATCCCCCTGGGAGTCCACATAGCAGGAGCCGCCGTCACGGGTGTGGACCAGATTCAGCGTTTCCCGGTCCGGATCTCCGCCGTTTTGAAGGATCTCCCGCCTGAGGAAGGTGGTCACCCCCTCAATATTCTTCATCAGGGCCTGGGGATTCTTAAAAACCTGCCGGTTCATCCGCTGTAAAATGTAGGGCCGGCTGCAGTCCAGCCTGAAAGTATCATTGATGTGGCCGCTGCCGAACCTGATCAGGGACTTTACAGGCCCATCCAGCGCAAATGCCGCCGCTGCCTCATCCAACACATGCTGCTCAATCTCTCCGTTCATCCTGGTCCTCCCACAGTCTCCGGGGATACAGGCCGGCTTCTTTCAGCCCCCTTATGGCCTGCACCACCTGTTCCTTATCCTCCTTGTAGGTGACGCCGTACCAGCGGTCCTGGCTGGTGAGCACCGTCACCTGGGCCTTCCCCGCCTTCAGCAGCTCATCCACCACAAATGGCAGGAAATACTCGCACTTCATGGGGTTCTCCGGCAGCGCTCTGGCCAGGAAGTCCCCGAACCGGGCTTCCAGTTCCCCCATAAAGCTCTCCGTAAATCCCCACATGTTCATGGACACAATGGTGTCCCCCGGCAGCGGACTCCAGGTCTCCCCTCCGTCCTCCGTGTACTCCGCCATATCCCCATGCTTCTCAATTCTGGTCCGCTCCCGGACGTCCGTCAGCAGATGTCCGTCTATAGTGCACACACCCCGGGCCACATAGCCGTGCTCGGTCAGGGTATTGTACAGCTGGTAACCCACCATGGTATAGTGGTATTTTTCTTCGTCCTTATCAGCGGTCAGCTGGTTGTAAATCTTGGAAAATGCCTCTTTTCCATAGTAATCGTCCGCGTTGATCACCGCAAAGGGGCCGTCCACCACGCCCTTACAGCAGAGAGTCGCATGGGCTGTCCCCCAGGGCTTCACCCGGCCCTCCGGCACTGTAAACTGAGGCGGAATATTGTCCAGCTCCTGATATACATACTCCACGTCAATATACCGGCCGATACGGTTGCCGATATGTTCCTTAAATTCTTCCTCAATGGCCTTCTTGATGATAAAAACCACCTTTTCAAAGCCAGCTTCTCTTGCGTCGAAAATTGAAAAATCAATGATAATATTGCCGAATTCATCAATGGGATCAATCTGCTTAAGTCCGCCGTAGCGGCTTCCCATCCCAGCCGCCATAATCACAAGTACCGGTTTTTTCTCCATGTTTCAACCCCCATCTCCAGGATCTGATCCAAAAATACGCTTTCAGCGCCCCGGGCATCCAGCCATTTAAGCGCTGCCATAATCTTCTGCTCAAAATCCGGCTGATACCTCTGGTAATCCCTATAAAAATACTGCTCATGTGTCATAATCTGCCAGAAATCCCGCTCCCCAAGGCGCTCCAGTGAAGAGGGGATCTCCGTCAGCTCCAGCTTGTTTAATATCAGGTCGTTGCGCACAAAAAGCAGATCCATACTTTCATCGTAAAAAAAGGAGGATTTCCCAAAAGACTCCTCCACCCCCTGATCCAGATAATAGCGCAGCCCCTCCCTGCCCGGAAGGCCGGTAAACATGCCGATCAGTCCCCTGACTCCCTGTTTCCGCAGAAGTCCGCACGCCTCCCGCCCGGCGCAGGCATAGTGCACAGTGGCAGTAGATGTCTCGGCTGCCTGCCCGGCGATCCGCCCAAGGGCCGAGGCCACCAGAGCGTAGTCCTCCGCCAGCTTCCCCGGCTCCGCCCCGTCATAGGGAAACCGCGGACTGTTAAAACGGCTGTGAAAGGACAGCTTCAGCCACCCGGACAGTTCTGTGAACTCCGCCAGATACCTGCCGCTCACATCATCCAGCGAGAATCCACCCGGCTCATAGCTGTAGAACATGTTCAGCTGGAATACGGTACCATACAGGTCGTGGCAGCGCTTCAGCAGTCTAATATAAGGGTGGTCTGTCACCGACTTCAGCCGCCCCCTCTCAGCCTCCTCCAGGAACCGGATGTTGTCATCCAGCGTAAAACAGTATTGCCTGTTCACAGGACGGCCCCGCCGTCCATTGGTCCGGAGTTCAGGCGCCCTGCCATCATTTCCAGGAAATGGTCCCATGTGCTCCACCGGTGCTGACCCGGAGCCGTGACAAACTCCTTCAGGCACCCCTGCTGCTCCAGGGTTCGGGCAAACTGGCAGATCTCCTTGTAAATAAAGTCCTCAGTACCTGTGTAAATGTAGAATTCCGGCAGCCTGCTTCCCTGTGCATTCCGCTTGCCCAGCAGATGGTACAGATCCCCCGGGCCGCCCTCCACGGGCACGGAGCCGAATATATCCCCAAGATGCATGTCCTCCAGGGTCGGCACCGTGGGGTCCAGCTCCTGATTGAATCCTTCCCGGAATACCTTCACCATGTCAGTCACAGGCGAGAACAGGAACGCCTTGGAGAACCGGTCCGGGCGGTGAAGGGCCAGCTTGGCCGCCCCGTAGCCACCCATGGAGATTCCGCCCACATAGGTGTTTTCACGGCTGCTGTCCACGTGGAACCATTTCCCAATCTTATCCGGCAGTTCCCGGCTGATGAAGCTCCAGTAATCCCCGCCGCAGGCCATGTCCGTGTAAAAGCTGTTGTTTCCGTCCGGCATGACCGCCATCACGCCGCTGCCGGCCAGATACCGCTCCAGCGAGGAATTCCTGATAAATGTGTCATGTGAGTCCGAATACCCGTGGAGAAGATAAAGAACCTTCCCCGGTTCGTCCATCTGGTCGGGAAAAACCATGGTCAGCGGCACCATCCGGTGCAGCGTCTCTGAATAAAAGGATATCTCTCCTTTGGCCACAGCTGTTCTCCCCCTTTCGCCATGTGCAGGCGGGGAGGGGTCTCCCCGCCTGCGCGGATTTATGTTACTGTTTGTTCTGGTAGAATTTCACTGTCTCTTCTTTAATCTGTGCGATAAATGCTTCCGGCGTGCTGGTTCCGAAGATCAGCGCGTTGTCCGCGGGATAGAATACGTTGGCCCACCACTCCGGGCAGTCACTCATAACGCCGTCGTAGTTCTTGTGGAAGTTGGTTGCAGCATCCACGTAAGGCTTTACGTCTTCCAGGAAATCAGGATAAACAGCATCGGTTCTGGCGGACATATTAAAGCTCATCTCAACCAGACGGTCAGCCGACTTCTTGCTGGAGCAGTAGCGGATGAAATCCTTGGCCGCCTCTTTATTCTTGGCGTCCGCAGGAATACTGAAGCTCATCAGCTGTGCTTCCATGTCATTGGCATCGCCCTTGCCGCCGTCCACTGTGGGGAAGGGGAAGAAGCCATACTGAAAATCAGGCGAGGCCTGAGCCTTGGTCTCCAGAGGAATCCAGGTGCCGCAGAACACCATGCCGGACTTGCCCAGCGCCCAGTCTGCCTGGCCTGCGGGGAAAGCGGAGCCTTCATAGCCGGGCTGGAAGTAATCATTCCCGCCCTTGGAAAGCTCATGGACCATCTTGGCTGCTTCCAGGTAGCCGGGATCATCCCAGGCTGCGCCTGTGGGGTCCTGGGCGGCTTTGATAAAGTTGCCGGAACCCATGGTGCGCTGCAGGGCCCACTTGTAGTAGTAGGCATTGTAGAAGCTGATATTGCCGTCCAGGGCGATGGGAGGCACTCCATTGTCCTTTAAGGTGGCGCAGACTGTCATAAATTCATCCCAGGTCTTAGGCACTTCCAGGTTGTACTTGCTGAACATGGCCTTGTCGTAGAAAAAGCCTGCTGTGATAAAGATAAAGGGAACAAAATAGTCATGGCCGTCCTTGGTGTACAGCTTGTAGGCTCCGTTAATGTTGTCGCGGATGGGGCCGTCCTCGCCGTAGGCGCTGGCCTCATAGATATCGTCAAGGGGCTCCAGCCTCACGTCATTGGTCAGGAATGCGGCCTGCAGCTCACTGGCGTCCTGGTCGATGATATCCGGCGCATCCCCTGTGAGGATTCTGGTCTTCATCTGGGTCAGGACATCGCGGCCGATGAAGTTCAGTTTCACGGTGGCGCCTGTCTCCGCCTCCCACTCCTTGGCCATCTCCGCGATCCACTTGGCCTGGGCCTCGCCCTCGGTAAAGCAGCCCGCGTACTCCAGGGTCACCCCGGCAAATGGCTTGTCGGTGCCGGCTTCTCCCCCGGCAGCGGCTGTCTCCCCTGTTCCTGCGCCTGATCCTGCGCCTGATCCCGCGGCAGCTGTGGTAGCCGCCGTCTGGCCGGAGCCGCAGCCCGCCAGCATACCGGCAGTCATAGCCACCGTAAGCATTATGGCAGTCATTGATGCGAATTTCTTTTTCATGTAACTCCTCCTCGTTAAATTATTTAATAAAATGATTTCCATCATTCTATAATCCGTTTCAGCTATTCCTTCACCGCGCCCATAGTCAGGCCCTCAATGATCTGACGGGACAGCAGCAGGTATACCACCAGGGTGGGCACCGTCACCACCACCAGCGCCGCAAACAGCGCCACCCAGTCACCCGTATACTGCATGGAGCCTTGGAGGGCGTACAGGCCGATGGACAGGGGGTACTTCTCATTATTTCCAATAAATGTAAGCGCCAGCATGAATTCATTCCACAGGCTGATGAAGTTGAATATGGCCGCTGTCACCAGGCCGGGCTTGCCCAGAGGCAGCATAATGGTGAAATAGGTGCGGATCAGCCCGCAGCCGTCGATGTAAGCCGCCTCCTCCAGCACGCCGGGCAGGCTACGGAAGAAGCCCGAGATAAGGAACACGGTGAAGGGGATGGACAGGGCGATGTATACCAGGATCAGTCCCCTGTAGGTGCTCACCAGGTGCATGTCATTCAGCATGAAGAACAGCGGAATCAGCAGCAGCTGGAAGGGAACGCCCATGCCCAGAGCGAAAAATTTTGATATAAATCCAGCTCCCCGGAACTGGAACCTGGACAGTACATAGGCCGCAGGCGCGGATACGAGAATAATCCCCGCCACGGAGCCTGTGACAATAATCAGGCTGTTTATAAAGTTCCTTCCAAGGCTGTAGTCTGTGAATACCTTTATGTAGTTGACAATCTGCGGTATTGCCGGAAGCCCCCAGGCATTTCCGAAAAATTCATTGTTGGTCTTAAAGCTGCTGAGCACGATCCACAGAAATGCAAAAATGGAGAACGCGCACCACAGGTATAAAAACAGCTTGGGCAGAAAGGTCAGGATCTTGTACCCCATATTCCCGGATTTTCTTTCCATATGTATAACGCCTCCTTAATACTCCAGTTTTTCGCGCTTTGTCAGGGCGCTGATCAGCAGGACAATCACCGCCACCATCAGGAACATCAGAACGCCCATGGCAGTGCTGTAACCCATGCGGTAGATAGTTACCCGCTTGCCGAATGCAGTGATGTACATTTTAACCGCCAGGTTGGTGGCCCCGGCCTGAGGAATATCTATTCCGCCGCCCCAGGCATACAGGAGGGCAAACTCCTTGACCGAGTTGATGCCCCACAGGGTCAGGGCAGTGACCAGCACGTCCCAGATCAGAGGCAGCTTGATCTTAAAGAAGATGGTGAATTCATTGGCGCCCTCCAGCTTGGCCGCCTCAATATAGCCCTCGGGAACCCGGTCAATGGCCGCCAGCAGGATCACGCAGTAGAATCCGCTGTACATCCAGATCATGGCCGCCAGTATGGCCCAGAACAGGGTATCCGGCGCCATCCAGGTCCGCTGCAGACTCTGCAGCCCCACCAGGGATAAGAAGTTGTTTAGCAGGCCCCAGTTGTTGTTGTAGATGAAGGACCAGAGTATGGCAATGGCGATGGGGTTGATCACGGACGGGAAGAAGATCAGCGCCCGGAAGAACTTTTTACCCTTCAGTTTGGAGGACAATATCGCGCAGAGCAGGAAGGAAAGGGCAAACACCAGGGTCCCTCCCACGATTGTGATCATCAGCGAGTTCTTCACCGCGATGCTCCAGAAGCTCACATCCCCGAACAGCTCCTTAAAATTAGCCAGTCCGACGAATCTCATATTGCTGGAGAATCCGTCCCAGTCGAACAGGCTGATGTAAAATGCCCTGATTGACGGGTAGATAAAAAACGCCAGATAAAGCAGAAGCGCCGGTGATAAAAACAGAATAATCATCCGCCGCAGAGACTTTTGCATTGCTTTCCCATTAAACATATAGCTCCCCCTCCTCATTATCATAACACCTAATGTTTTTAGTATAGTTAAATTGCACAGACTATTC
>URUZ01000326.1 GCA_900551225.1 uncultured Clostridium sp. | reverse complement strand
AGCCGGAACAGACGGAAACTAATTCCCAATGGGTGAAGTCTGCAATGCACCGCTTGGAGAGCAAATTTGATTACAACGTTATAAAGAAAATAAGAATGAACTGTCAATGCGGTTACGGCATGGACGAAAAACTTGCCCTTGTAAAGGAACTGAAGTCCGCCGCAGCCAGCTTAGAAGAATTTACAAGTTCAGAGAAGGCAAAGGCAGCCGGGCTGTTCTGCAAAGACGGTGAGCTTTATTTACAATTTAATTTCTGTCCCTGCCCTATGCTTGCAGATGTGGACAGATTAGAGACCAATACATGGTGCCAGTGTACAACCGGTTACAGCAAAGTCCTTTTTGAAACAGCGTTTGCCTGCAAGGCTGATGTGGAGTTACTGAAAAGTATAAAAATGGGCGATGATATATGCCTGATGAAAATCACGCTGCATAACCCAGTCTGGCAATAGAGCCAATATTCCCCCGGGCCAGCAGGACACGTTTGGCAGGACACGTTTGGCATGTCACATGAAAGCGTAAAAGGAAAGCAGCGGTTATGAGCTGTAAATGTCATATGATATTGATATGCCTTTACTTCACCCCGCTGCTTTTTAATGTATAAACTGGAATTAGCAGATATCATGACCAGCTTTGCAATTCGATAATGTTCCCTTCGCAATCCGCTGCATATACAAAAACTGCTTTCTTTCCGTCAGCATATTCTGTTTTTACCAATTCTCCGATTTGTTTCCCACCCTTCTGAAGCAAAAGCTGCAAGGTCCCTTCTACATCATCAACCTCAAATGCCAGGTGGGCTAATCCACATTTATTGATGGCACTGCTGGAATTTACCACGGTATCGTAGGAAAAAATCTCAAGTGTTGGGTGGTCATCGCCATATCCCGGTAAACAAAGATGCTCACCAACGATATGGGCATTGGGAATTCCAGTCAGCCTGTCCAGCCATTCCCCGGATAAATCTCTTGTTTCACCTATGCTTTTACACTGAAATACATCTTTATAAAAGTCTATGAGCCTTTTACAATCTTTTGCAATAATGTTTGTATGTACGTATCTGAACATGTAAGTTTACCTCCGCCTTATCCGCCTTTATCTATACTCTAAATTCAAGGTGCCGGATCTGTCAAGACATATTATACCGTAATCTCCTCAATATCATCATACATCAGCCGCAGCCTCATGTCCTCCACCACCCGGTCCTGATGCATATGGCCTGCATACCACCGCCTGTACGCCAGCTTTCCAGCCAGTCCGTCCAGATATGCCTCCACCCGGCTGCCCGTATCCGGCCTGCCGGACAGAATCTTTGTATATGCCCCCTTTGGTATGGTGTGGGTGAGCACGATATCCACCTCATAACCCAAGGCGGACAGATTCTGCTCCGCCTCCGCGTAATCCACATCATCCGGCTCCTCCCCGGGCCACCAGCTGACGCCTTCCCGGCGCGAATCCTTATCCGTGGAGGTGGCACCGCCCATGACAAAGAACCTGCGCCCTTCCAGGGTAAAAACCTGACCGTTGAGCAGCTGTAGCACATGGGGACGCACCCTTCGGACTCTCCCCCCATTCCACTTTTCAACGGGAAATGCTGACAGCGCCTGGTAGTTTTCATGGTTGCCTCCGATGAACAGCGTGGTATAAGGCTTCTGTTCATGCCATTTCAGCAGATAGTTGTCCTTGGGACCGCCGTGCCAGACCGCGCCGAAATCTCCCAGTATGATCAGATAGTCCTCCCTCGTCAGGGACTTTTGCTCAGGGAACCGCCTGACGCTGAGTTTTCCCGCGTCAATATCCCCATGGGTATCTCCGGTTACATAAATCATTCCGCCTCCCCGCCTCTCTCCGCCCGGTTGATCTCCGGCAGCCGGATAATCCTATGGCACACCTTCTCAGCCAAATACGGATTGTGGGTCACCACAATCATACCGCAGTCCTTCCTCGTCACCACATCCAGCAGCACCTGCCAGATCTGGGCCTGGGTGATCACATCCAGCATGGTGCTGATCTCGTCCGCAATCAGGAACTTTGTCTCCGGCCCCAGCACCCGGGCGATGCAGAACCGCTGCAGTTCACCGCCGGACAACTCCCCAGGCCACCGGGACAGCCACCCCTTCTCAATCCCCATCTGCTCCAGCAGCTCCTCGTCAGGCTCCCAGGACTCGGTCAATATGCGGTTCATCTTCCAGCGTGGATTCACCGATTTCTCCGGGTGCTGGAAGATCATCTGCACAGGGCAGTATCCCCGCTCCGGCAGGGGCTTCCCGTCCAACAGCACCTGGCCTTCCGTGGGCTTTAAATATCCTGAAAGGATTCTGGACAGGGTGCTCTTGCCATAGCCTGAGGGGCCTTCGATGGCCACCCGCTCCCCCTGGGATACCGTGAGATTGATATCCTTCAGAATCCATGGCCCGGCTTTTCCAAAACGGAAGCTGACATTTCTGGCTTCAAGTTGCATTGATACACCTGACCTTTCCGCCCCGCAGTTCCCTCATGGGCACCTGCCCCCGGCACGCCCCGGTCCGCTCCGGACATCTGGGCGCAAACAGACAGCCTGTGGGAAGTTCCCCGGCATAGGGCTGGAACCCTGGGATGGGCTTAAATTCGTTCTGGGGCAACGCGCTGTGAAACGCTCTGCTGTAGGGATGTCTCAGGGCAGGCCCGCCCTGTCTGAAGTCCTCCGCTGAGGTGATCTCCACTGTGGTCCCCGCATAGAAAACGGAGATCCGGTCCGCCACCTGAAGGGCCAGATCCACATCATGGGTGATGAGGAGCACCCCACAGCCGGAATCCGCCAGCTTCCTGAAATGCTGCAGCGTCTCCATGGCCATCTCCACATTCAGTCCCGGCGTAGGCTCATCAGCCACGATCAGACCAGCCTTCTCCAGGGTGGCCGCGGAGATCAGCACCCGTCTGGCCATTCCCCCTGAGAGCTGAAAGGGATATTTCTTGCCGTCCGAAGGGTCCAGATGGCAGCGTTTAAAGGCCGCCTGCTGCTGTTCACGGCTGCCCCGCACCCCCATGACCTGGCGGTCCACCCGCATCAGAGGGTCTAAGTATTCCACGGACTGAGGGATAAATGCGATGCCGTTTCCCCGCAGCCTTTTTTTCTCCTTCTCTGTGAGCAGCTCGCCCTGGTAGCGGATCTGCCCGGTTGTGGAGGCATTTCCGGGGAGTATGCCTAAAATGGCGTGGGCCAGCAGGCTCTTGCCTGATCCGCTGGAACCTACTACCGCCATGATCTCCCCTTCTTTTATGTCCAGGGACAGGTCGTGGATGACTTCCAGGTTCTTCTGTTCCAGGCCCTTCCCATACATTTTAAATATCACTGATAAATTGCTGACTTCCAGCACCGTCCGACTCATGGCCGCCTCCTACTCATTGCCGCTGGAGGGATTCCAGAGGCGTTTGAAATTTTCTCCGATCACATCAAAGAGCATCACCGCTGTCAGCAGCATAAGGCCGGGGAACAGGGCAAGCCACCATTTCCCGGATACTATATACTTCATGGATTCAGACAGAATCACGCCGATTGCAGGCACCTCTGCCGGAAGGCCAAAGCCCAGAAATGTGATGGAGGCCTCATGCATGATGGCATGGGGGAACAGCAGCACCAGGCCGATCAGGTAGCAGGGCATCACATGGGGAAGAATGTGGGATATAGCGATCTCCCAGGAGCTTTTGCCCATTCTGGCCGAGGCCTGGACATACTGGGAGTTCTTCACCTGCAGCACCTCCGCCCGCACGATCCTGGTCAGCTCCGGCCAGTGTGACACCGCCACCGCAATGGTGACGCCCCGCATGCCCCGCCCGCAGGCAAAGGAGATCAGTATCAGCAGGACCAGGTGGGGTATCCCCATACACAGATCCACACACCAGTTGATGAACCGGTCGTACAGCCCTCCAGCCAGAGCTGATGAGATACCGAACACCAGGGCAATCAGGGAGCTGACCAGAGATGCCAGCACCGCAATCCCGATGCTGATGGACAGCCCCTTGATGGTGCGGTAGAACATATCCCGCCCCAGAAAATCAGTGCCGAACAGGTGGTGCAGATCCGGGGACAGCATTTTCGAGGCATAGTCTGATGCATAGCGGGCGGGATTCATGGTCATGCCCCACACCAGCACAGCCACCAGGTAGAAAATGGCAGCCGCCGCCAGAAATATGACCTTTTTTCTTCGGTTCCATCCTTTAACCATGGTTTTCCCCCTCCCTGATTCTGGGGTCCAGCAATCCATACAGAAGGTTGGCAATGAGATTCCCCGAGAAAACGAATATGGCGCTAAACACGGCGATTCCCAGCAGCAGCGGCACATCCGCGTTGATGCCCGCGGCCGTGGTGGCGCTGCCCAGACCCGGGTAGGAGAACACTGTCTCCGCCAGGCTGATGCCACCGAACAGCTCGCTGAAGGAGGCGAACTGCACAGTGACGGCAGGCAGCGCAATGTTCCTGATCCCGTGGCGTTTGATAATCTGGAACATACTTTCACCCCTGGCCCTGGCGTAGAGGACGTAATCGCTCTGGAGTACCTCGATCATCTTCTGCCGCGTATACAGCGTAATCTTGGAGATGCCCAGCACGCTGAGGGTCAGGGAAGGAAGCACCAGGTGGTGAATCCGCTGGCCCAGGGTCACAGTGTCCGCTGTCTGGCCCACAGGCGCGGCCAGCCCGATGGGGAACCACCCCAGCTGCACGGCAAAGAGCAACAGAACCAGAATCCCCAGCCAGAAGGTGGGCGCTGAGGACAAGATCAGGCAGAAGGTTTTGATCACCCGGTCAAACCAGGAATCCCTGTATACGCCGGCCAGGATGCCGCTTAAGAAGCCCAAAAGCCCGGACAGTGTCCATGCAATGAGCATCAGCACCACCGAATACTGGAACCGCTGGGCAATCACCTGGATTACCGGCTGTTTGTATACAATGGAATCCCCCCAGTCCCCCTTCAGGAGATTGGCAGCCCAGATGGTAAAACGGCGGACAGGGGGCTCATCGAGCCCCCACAGCGTTTCCACCTTTTCAATTTGTTCCCGCGTCATCCGCCGCTCCGTTCCCATGTAGGCCCGCTTGGGGTCAATGGGCGCAGATACAACCAGGATAAATGACAGGATACTGACCGCTGTCAGAAGAGTCAGCAGCCGGAAAACCGTTTTTCCTGTGTATTTTAATAATGGCATAATGTTTACTTCCTTTTTTACTTCCACTCCCACTGGTTCATATTACAGATGACGGGCAGCCCGTGTCCGTGGGGGTGGGGAATCTGTGTTTCTGTGTGGATGTTTAATCCATCCTTCACAAAATAGCAGTGTTCAATGTTGACGATGAACAGGTAAGGATAGTCATAGTTGGGGCCTTGTTTCCCATCGTCCTGGGCCATTTTCCACAGTTCATTGGCCTCTTTGTCCGTGGTTGCGGACAGGGCCTGGTCAATGTAACTGTCGGTTGTTTCATTTACATATACAGCGTTGTTGCTGTAGGGGGAACCCGCCGGGTCCAGGGCGTGTTCCGAATAGAGGGAATACACCAGATCCGGGTTGAAGCTTCCCCAGCCCCACACCACGCCGTCGCTGTGTCCGAACTGTTCGATGTCATCCCAGGTCACGGTGTTCACGGTCATGTTGATGCCCAGAGCCCTCATCTGCTCGCTGACCGCCATGGCCACGTTGTAGCGGTCCATCTCATTGGAGGCGGTGTCCACTGCGAACTCGGCCTTAACCCCGTCCTTTTCCCTGATTCCGTCGCCGTCCGTATCCTTCCATCCGGCTTCCTCCAGCAGCTTCACCGCTTCCTCCACCTGACCGTCCGCGTAGTCCACGGTCTTGGCCCAGGGCAGGTTGGTGCTGAGTCCATAGGCCGGCTTGCCGATGCCGTTTAAGGCCTGGTCGATCACCTTCTGGCGGTCCAGGCCAATGGCAATGGCCTTTCTCACACTGGGATCACAGGTGAAATCATTGCCCACCGCCACGCCGTCCATCTCCCCTGCGGGAACCACCGGCAGGTTGATGTTGCGGATATCCATGGTTTTCAGGCGTTCCAGGTGCATCCCTTCCACCTCTTCCAGAGCGTACTCCGGGCTGACCATCACAATGTCCAGCTGGCCGGATTTAGCCGCCGCCAGGGCCGCGTCATTGTCCAGCTTCAGAAATGTAACACGGTCCAGAGCGGGCTTCTGCCCGTAGTAGTATTCGTTGGGCTCCACGATCAGCTGCTGGTCCACATCCAGCTGTACGTATTTCCAGGGACCGGAACCGATGCCCGTGGCCCCGTATCCGTCACCGTAAGCATGTTCCGGCACGATCCCCAGCTGGGCAGCCGTCACCAGGAAATTGGAGGACGGTTCACTTAAGGTAACCTCCACCGTGGCCTCATCCGGGGCCGAGGCCTTGATCATGCGGGTCAGATCAATACCGGGGCTGGCCAGCTCCTTGGCCTTGTTGTATGTAAAGGCAACATCCTCCGCTGTCAATCTCTCACCATCCGAGAACATGGCGTCCTGGCGGAGGGTAAAAGTGTATGTCAGGCCGTCCCCGCTGATACTATAATCCGTGGCCAGGTCCGGCTGCACATTGGACGAGGAGTCAATCTTCAGCAGGCCGCTGTGGAACAGCATGTAACCCCGGCTGTAGACATCGCTCATCAGCGGGTCATAATTACCGTCGAACAGATCCTGTCCCACATATGCCACCACCTGGCGGGAGGCGCTGCCTTCCGTGCCGTTATTGGCGCCCTTTGCTGTACCGTTTCCGCTTCCGTTCCCTGCGCCATCTGCATTTCCCAGACCATCCCCTGCAACCTCTGGAGTCTGTGCCTCCTGAGCGGTCATACCGTCCCCTGGGCCGCCATTTCCGGAATTGGTCTTAGCGCTGCCGCAGCCCGCTGCCAGCGCTGCGGTCAGAATGCAGGCCAGCGTAACCAAATATCGCTTTTTCATAAAATCAGAACCTCCTGAACCGTATCATTAAATTTTGTCAAAACAGGCACCCGGCTGCAGAAGGACAATAAAAAAGAGCCAGAAGCAGATAAACGTACCCGGGTACATATCAGCCTTCATGGCCCTACACATTCTTAAGAATGAATTATGGATATTAGTATATCGAGATTTTTGCTGTGTGTCAATTCTTTTTAAGGAAAAACAGCCGGCACATAACTAAAATTTTATACATAAAATTTATATACGTACATGT
>URUZ01000325.1 GCA_900551225.1 uncultured Clostridium sp. | reverse complement strand
GTTATGCTGCTTTCTATACTGATGTCCGCAACGCTCCTGTTTGTATCATTTTCCATCGGCGCGTCTTATGAGAGCGCACAGCTGAAAATGGCCCGGGGCATGGCGGGGAGCGCTGCGGTTTCGGTGACTGCAGCGGATGGCGGTATTGATCCGGCTGAACTCCCGGACCTGCCCTCAATCGGAGCCAGCGCCGGCATTTTAAAGGGAAGTGCGCTGTATCATGAAAAGGGCTATTATGAGACCATTGATTTGATCGCCTCAGACCTAGGGCAGCTGGAGCGGATCAATCCGCCGCGACTGGCTGATGGCGGTCAGATCACTGATTTCTCGGGCAGTCAGATGATTCTGCCGGACCGGTTCACCTCCAAATACGGGATCGGCCAGGGGGATACCATTACTCTGGAAATTAACGGGGAGGCTGTGCGGCTGCGGGTGGCAGAAATTGCTGCCTATGACACCATTTTCCTCAGGCACACAAGGGGGGCGACTGCCTTGCTGCCTCTCTCCACGCTGGCAGGGATCTTAGACCGGGGGAACGGGTACAGTGAAATTCTGGTGAAGCCAGCAGATGGCATTTCCGCAGATGATTTAAAGCGTGAGTTGGAGGCGGCGCTGGCGGATGGGCAATATCAGGTGTCTAAGGTGGTAAATGAGGGGGCTGTTGCAGCGGAGGTGAGGCAAAAATCAATGCCCTTTTTCCTGATCAGTTTTTTCTCCCTGACCATGAGCGTGTTCATCATTTACAGCAGTTACAAGGTGATCACATTGGACCGGCTGCCGGTGATCGGCACATTTCGCAGCATCGGCGCCACACAAAAGGCAGTAACCAGGCTGCTCCTGCTGGAAAGCCTTCTCTATGGAGGTATGGGGGGACTGATTGGAATCCCGGTGGGAATTCTGGCTCTGAAACTGATCCTGCAGGGCATGGGGCGGTCGCTCTCTCAGGGAATTGAAATTCCGGTTGTGATCTCCCCGGTTGGCAGCCTTTTCTCTCTGATTGTGGTGATGAGCGTATCCCTCCTTTCCGCATGGCTTCCGGTGCGCCGGGCCAGCCGATTGCCCATCAAGGACGTTGTTCTTGGCACGGTGGAGGAAAAAAAGGCTTCGAAGCGTTTTACGGCTGCCGCCGGTACGGCACTGCTGGCCCTGTCGGTCGTTCTTCCAAACGCTGCGGAGGGTGACATGCTGTACCTGGCTGGGGGATTTTCCTTATTGGGGATGATTGCCGCGGCGATATTGACGGTGCCTCTGATTATTGACGCGGTTTCCAGAATGCTGGAACCGGTTTATGGGATGTTCCTGGGAAATGTGGGCAGGCTGGCTGCGCGTAATATGCGTGGCAACAGGAATACAGCACAGAATATCACCCTGCTGTTTATCAGCATTTCCGCTGTGATCGCAATCACTGTGGTGGGAGATTTTGTGACAGCCTATGTAGGGGATGTGTTCAACGGTGCGGAAATGGAAGGCTTTGCCGATGGAGCTATGGAGCCTGGGTTTGTTGAGACAGTTGAAAAAATGGAAGGAATTGGAAATGTTCTGCCCCTCTATGTGTACAAAGACCAGATCCAGGCAGACGGCATTACCCTGAACCGTGTGGAGGCCACTGACCGGCTGGAATGGTACGGCCCGATGCTGGCGGTTCATTATACAGAACGGAACATGGAGGAGCAGGCGGTTTCTGCCTTTCAGTCAGAACGGGCCATTTTACTGAGCGAGGCCTGTCTGGACCGGACCGGATTCTCTGTTGGCGATATCCTGTCCCTCACAGATGGCGGTGCGCAGTATGATTATCAGGTGGCCGGCAGCTTCAAATCAAGGACAACTGATGTGGAGGCAGTGATTCCTTCCGCTTTTGCGGAAGCTGATTTTGGCGCAGCCGTCTATGGCTTTCTCGGATTTACTGCTGCAGACCCGGACGCTGTCATGGTCCAGATTCGTGAGCTGTTCGGAGATACATGGAATTGGAGCCGCACAGTGGAAGAGTTTAACACGGATGCGCTGTCCACCGTGGGGGCATTCCTTCAGCCCATGCACACCATGACCTATTTCATTCTGCTGCTGGCGGCAGTGGGAGTTATCAATAATCTGCTCATCAATTACATACAGAGACGGCGGACCATCGCCATGTACAAGTGCATTGGGCTGAGCAACTCACAAAATGGGAAAATGCTGTTGATTGAAGGGTTTTCATCTGGTCTGGCAGGCGCTGCGATTGCTATTTTTGTCTCTTATATGGAGATCCGGACCATATTCATTGTGGCAGGGCCGAAGATTTCTATGGCGCCGGAGCTGAACGCGGTCACATTTCTGGCCGCAGGTGCCATGGGGATATCAATTACTATGATAGGCTCAGCAGTCCCGATTTATAAGTGCCGGAAAATGAAGCTGGTGGAGGAGATTAAATTTGAATAATTGTCAAGATTGGAGGACTTAAAATGATGCAGACATCAGGAAATATTGCCGTAGAGGGGGTACATATTGTTAAGGATTTCCGGCTTGGCGGCACCACTGCAAGGGTGCTTAAAGACATGTCATTGCAGGTGAGGCAGGGGGAATTTGTATCGATTATGGGGGCCTCCGGCTCTGGGAAAAGCACTCTGCTTTACATCCTCGGAGGGCTGGATGCGCCTACCGGGGGGCGTGTTCTGCTGAACGGAATGGACATATCCAACATGGGAGATGAGAAAATGAGCCGCCTCAGGAGACAGAAAACCGGGTTCGTATTTCAGTTTTATAACCTGATTCCCAATCTGAATGTAGAAGAAAATATCATGCTTCCCCTGCTCCTGGACGGCAGGAAGATGGGCAGCTGCCAGGGGCGGCTGGATCGGATATTGGAGGAAGTGGGCCTGTCTGACCGGCGCAGGCATACGCCACGGGAATTGTCGGGCGGCCAGCAGCAGCGGGTGGCAATCGCCCGCGCCCTGATTGGGAATCCGGATATCCTATTCGCGGATGAACCCACAGGGAATCTGGACAGCAGGACAGGGACTGAAATCATGGGCTTATTCCGGGATATCAACCGTAACAGCGGACAGACAATCATCATGGTGACCCATTCCACGGAGGCGGCTAAAAGCAGCAGCCGGATCATCACGGTGCAGGACGGGGTGATTGTTTAGGAGGGGCGTCACAGCGCCGTGCCCCTCCTGGGTACTGTCAGGCGGGACATATCCACGCCTTCCAGCTCCAACAGCTTTATCTTTTTATCCACGCCCCCTGCATATCCTGTCAGGCTGCCGTTAGTGCCCACAACACGGTGGCAGGGAATGATAATGGATATGGGATTGTGGCCCACAGCACCGCCCACTGCCTGTGCGGACATAGTCTGCCGGTTCTGCAGCCGGGCCATCTTTTTTGCAATCTCTCCGTAGGTGGTGACCTGGCCGTAGGGGATTTCGCAGAGGATTTTCCACACTGCCTGCCGGAATTCGCCCCCTGACGGCGCCAGGGGCAGATCGGATATCGGCGGCTGTTTTCCTGCAAAATACAGGTCCAGCCAATCGGTTACCGTCCTGAATACAGGCAGCTCTTCCTTGGGCAGCATTTCCCCATCTACTGTTTTACAGTAGTATTTCTGACCCACCATCCAGAGGCCGGTCAGGTTCTCGCCATCGCTGACCAGCGTGAGATCTCCAACATTTGACTGATAATTTCTCGAATAGTACATCTTGTATTCCTCCTTAAGTGGCTATAGTGAATTCCATAGATTGACAGCAGCGTATGCGCGCCAGGGCCGCCAGCTATCGGCCAGGGATATGATCTCCTTCTGGGTTCGGGGCGCCAGCGCTTTTTTAATTCCATAGTCTGCGGCGGGGAAGGCATCCGTCCATCCAAGAGCCCGCATGGCAATGTACTGTGCGGTCCATTCCCCGATGCCGGGAAGCTCTTTCAGCAGCTTCATCTCTGTGTCCGGATCTGAGGTGAAGCCGAATTCTGCCGTTCTCTCTGCGAAGAATTCGGCCAACGCATGGACGGTTCCGGCCCGGGCGGATATGATGCCCAGAGGCCCCAGATGATTGCTGATGGGTCCTTCAAGGGCCAGAATGTTCTCCGGCGTGGGAAACACATGGGTCAGTCCCTGGATCTCTGTCTGAACCGGCGTGCCGAAGGCCTGTGCAAGCCGCCCCGCCAGCGTGCCGGCAGCTTTTACTGTGATCTGCTGTCCAAGCACCGCCCGCACCGACATTTCAAAGCAGTCAAAACATCCGGGAAGCCGGGTTCCGGGCACATTTAAACCGGGTTTTATACTGTTCATGACAGCTAATGTCTCGCTGACCACAGCGGGGTCACAGTACAGGTCAAACAGAAGGCGGACCTTGGATAAAACCTGGGGCAGGGCGGCAAGGAGAGAGGCGGAGACGGTGACTTTAAGTGCGTTTTTGTCCGGGATATTGACTGCTTTTATCCATCCGACAGCCTTCTTTTGGTCTTTCAATGTCAGCTGTACTGTCCTGTAATAGGCATTTTCCTGAACCAGCTCCACGCCGGGAATTGCCCGCAGGGAGAGGAAATCCAGCAGTTTCCCCCACTCATAGGGGGGCCGGTAGCCCAGTGTGACAGCGGCATTCTGCCCGTCCTGCTGCCCGCCGCGGGCCGCCTGTCTGCGCAGCGCGGTGGGGGCGAGACGGTACTGTTTTTTGAACAGGGCGTTGAAACGCCTCAGGCTTCCGAAACCGGCAGCCATGGCCACTTCCAGGACGGAAAGCTGTGTGTCTGTGAGCAGGTTTTTGGCCAGCAGCAGGCGGCAGGTCTGCAGATATTCTATGGGGGAGACATGGTATTCTTCCGCAAATACCCGCCGCAGATGGCGGTCTGTGCAGCCCAGCCGGGCAGCCAGCTCTCTCAGATTTTCAATGGTGCCGCAATTTTCCTCCAGCAGTCTGGCGGTCCGGTGGGCAAGGGTCCTGGAGGCGTCCACCGGTGCAGAGCCTGGGGCCAGTTCCGGGCGGCACTGGAGGCACGGACGATAACCGGCCCGCTCCGCCTCAGCCGCTGTGGCGAAGAATGTGCAGTTCCCGGGCTTGGGCAGCCGCGCCCGGCATACGGGGCGGCAGTAAATCCCTGTTGAGGCCACCCCTACAAAGAAATGCCCGTCAAAGCGTGGGTCTTTGGATTTGAGCGCCGCATAACAGGCCTCGTGATTATCTTCCATCATAGAACATGTCTCCTTTTCGTCTAGTACAGCATTGCGTAAATAACGGTGAAGTCAGCACCTGATATCTGCGTCAGGTGTGCGTCTGCAAATCGACGGTGTAGAGGGCGCTACGACTAGCTTTGCAGGCGTGCACCTGGCGTAGATAGCAGGTGCTGAATTCACTGGTATTTGCGCAACGCTGTACTAGTTAGATTATATCACAAAGGAAAATAAAATCCCGCTGTTTTCGGACATATATATTATGATAGACTTTGACACACCGCCCTGGCCTGTACTATGATAATAGGAGAGCTGGAAGGCTGTGAGGAGGAGCAAAACATGAAAACGATTTATTACAATGGAGCGGTATACACCGGGGAAATGCCTCTTTGCCAGGCATTTGCCGTGGAGAACGGTATTTTTACCTTTGCCGGAACAGATGAGCAGGCGCTGGCGGGCCTGGGGGAGAGGGAAGTATGTGAGGGAATATGGGACGAGGGGGAGCAGCGTGAAGGTGAGTGCGGACAGGGTAAGGGGGTACCGGGCAGGGATGTGCAGGGCGAAAGTATTCGGACCGTGGATCTCCAGGGCCGGTTTGTGTGCGCCGGATTCAACGATTCCCACATGCACCTGCTGAATTACGGCAGCTCCCTGCAGATGGCAAATTTGGCGGAGCACACGGGAACCATGGAAGAGGTGACGGCCTGCCTGAAGCATTTCCTTAAGGAGCGGCAGCTGCCGCCGGGCGCATGGCTGAAGGGCAGGGGGTGGAACCAGGACTATTTTCAGGGGGAGAAGTGTTTTCCCAACCGGTATGACCTGGATCTGGTGAGCACAGAGCACCCCATCTGCATCTCCAGGGCCTGCGGCCATATCTGCGCAGTGAACTCTGCGGCCCTTAGGCTGGCGGGAATCACCAGGGACACGGTGCAGCCGGAGGGCGGCCGGATTGATACAGATGAGTCGGGGGAGCCCCTGGGAATCCTGCGGGAAAATGCCATGGATCTGGTCTTTGGGAAAATGCCCGCGCCCACTGTGCAGGAGATTAAGGAGATGATTCTGGCCGCAAGCAGGGCGCTCAACCGCTATGGCATCACATCCTGCCAGACCGATGATTTCCTGGCCCTGGGTAATGTCTCCTGGCGGGAGGTCATGACCGCCTACCTAGAATTGGAAAAAGAAGGGGAATTATCGGTGCGGGTCAATGAGCAAAGCCAGTTCACCTGCCTTCAGGAGCTGAAACAGTTTGTGGAGGAGGGGTACTGCACGGGCTGGGGCAGCGGACGGTTCAGGATCGGCCCCTTAAAAATGCTGGGGGACGGCTCACTGGGAGCCAGAACAGCGTATCTCTCGAAGCCCTATTCAGATGATCAATCCACAAGGGGAATCCCGGTTTTTACAAGGGCGCAGTTTGGGGAAATGATCGGCTATGCCCGCAATCATGGGATGCAGGCGGCAATTCACGCCATAGGGGACGGGATTTTGGACCAGGTTCTGGGCGTATATGAGGAGGTTCTGAGAGAAAATCCCAGGGCTGACCACAGGCATGGCGTGGTTCACTGCCAGATTACGCGGCCGGATCAGCTGGAGAAATTTAAAGAACTGGATCTGCATGCATATGTCCAGTCCATTTTCCTGGATTATGATATCCACATTGTGGAGGAACGTGTGGGGAAGGGGCGGGCTGCCAGCAGCTATAATTTTAAGACATTGATGGATCTGGGGGTTACGGTGTCCAATGGTTCGGACTGCCCGGTGGAGCAGCCTGATGTGATGGCGGGAATACAGTGCGCAGTGACCCGGCTGACTTTGGATGGGAGTATGGGTCCTTACCTGCCGGATCAGGCCATGACGGTGCGGGAGGCCATTGATTCCTTCACAAAGGCGGGCGCATGGGCGTCCTTTGAGGAGGAGAAAAAGGGCGCGGTGCGCCCAGGTATGATTGCGGATTTTGTTGTTTTGGAAAAGAATCCCTTTGAGACGCCGTTGGATGAGCTGGCGGGGATTGGGGTGAGGGAGGTGTTTGTGGGCGGAGAGTGCGTGCACAGGTGAGGGGATAAAG
>URUZ01000324.1 GCA_900551225.1 uncultured Clostridium sp. | reverse complement strand
CAATTACAAAGAATATGTCAATTTATCTATATAACATCAAATGTAACCTGACAAAACATCTTCCTTTTTCAGCAGATGTATGATAAAATTGTTTAGAATTTGGTGGAATCTAACAATCGCGCGGGTGGCTCCAGGGAGGGTGTATGAAAAAGATTATTTTGACAACGGAAAGCGGGTCGGATGTTCCTCAGGCAATGGCAGATGAATTGGGAATCAGAATTACACCTATGCATGTGATATTGGGAAATGACAGCTACTATGACAGGGAGATACCCATTGCGGATGTATTTTCCCATTTTAAACGCACCCGGAGTATGCCCACTACCTCCGCCGTGAACCCGCAGGAGTACATTACCTTCTTTACGGCCCTGCGGGCGGAGAATCCGGAGGCGGATATTGTGCATGTCGCCTACTCCTCCAAGGCCTCCTCAACCTACCAGAATGCGTCTATTGCCCTGGATGAGTTGAAGGACGGCCACATCTGGCTGGTGGACTCCCAGACCGTGTCCTGCGGAATTGCCCTGCTTCTGTGGAAAGCCACCCAGCTGCTGCCCCAGTGCGGGGACGGCTCACAGGCTGTGGAGATGATCGGAAATATTATTAAGCGTGAGCGGGTATCCTTTCTGCCGGATACCCTGGAATATTTAAGGGCAGGGGGACGCGTGTCCAACGCAGCCTACCTGGGTACCTCCCTGCTGCGGCTGAAGGTGCTGATCAACATGGTGGACGGGAAGCTGGTGGCCTCTAAAAAGTACAGGGGCAACATGGACAAGGTGTCTTTCCAGTATCTTGAAGATTTTGTGCGTACCCATGAACCGGACCGGGAATCCATCTTCCTGTTCTATGCGGAAGGCTTCTCCATGGAGCTGCTGGAGCAGCTGAAGGGCCACTGCAGGAGGATGGGATTTGAGCATATATTTACAGCGGATATCGGCTGCGTGATCTCCTGTCACGGCGGTCCCGGGGTTATGGGGCTGGCTGGCTTCACCCACAAGGACTGACCTATGTGGGAGTGGGCGGCTGGGGTCCTGGCATTTATCTTGTATTTTCTGTATGACTGGAACAGGGTGTTTCTGAAAAAGGTGTGGATGCGCCCCTTCTTTACGGCAGGCAGCCTGCTGCTGGTTCTTTGCGGCGGGCGGCTGATCCTGTACTCCTGGGGCGCCGGAGCGCGCCTCTGGCTGGTGCCTGCGGCATTGTGTCTGGCTGGGCTGGTGTACACCCTGTTTTTTGCTCTCCCTTTTGACAGCACCTACTGCCAGGAGGCGGACAGCAGCCTGGTGTGCCGCAGCGGTATCTATGGGTGGTGCCGCCACCCCGGTATCTGGTGGTTTTTCGGCTGCTTCTGCTCCCTGGGGATGGCCTGCCGGGACTGGGAAAGGCTGGCCTTCTGTCTGACGCTGTCCGCCCTGAATCTGGCCTATGCCTGGTATCAGGACAGGCTGATCTTCGTTAGAGAATTTTCCGATTATGAGGACTATCAAAAAGAGGTGCCGTTTCTGGTGCCGTACATACTGAGAAAGGGCGGTAAAGGGAAATGATGACCTTTGAGGACAAGCTGACCAATCAGGAATATGACCGGATCTGGCAGGAATACTGCGGATTTCTGGAGCTGGACATGAAGTCTTACATGAATATCCAAAACCGGCTTCTGGAAGAACAGATGCGGTTGTGGTGCGCCAGCCCCCTGGGCCAAAAGATTCTAAAAGGGAGGAAGCCGGAGACTATTGAGGAATTCCGCCGGATGGTTCCGCTGACCACCTACGAGGACTATGCGGATGTGCTGCTCTTAAAGAAAGAGGAGATGCTGCCGGAGAAACCCATTATCTGGATACAGACCACCTGGGAGGGCGGCAAGCACCCTATCAAGGTTGCGCCCTACACCAGCGGGATGCTTCAGACCTACAAGAACAATGTGCTGACCTGCATGCTGCTGTCCACCAGCACTGAGAAGGGCAAGTTTGACGTAGAGGTCGGCGATACCTTCCTGTACGCTCTGGCGCCCCTTCCCTATACCACAGGCCTGATCCCACTGGCGCTGACGGATGAGGTCAACATTGAGTTTCTCCCGCCGGTGAGTGAGGCTGTGAATATGACCTTCTCAGAGCGGAACAAGCGCGGCTTTAAGATGGGGCTGAGGAAGGGAATCGACTTCTTCTTCGGTCTGGGCAGCGTGGCTTACTACGTGAGTCTCAGCGTGGCCAATCTGTCCGAAGGGGAGAAAAAGGGCGGCTCCCTTCTGAAGAAAATGTGTTCCATGTCCCCGGCCATGATGGCCAAGTACATAAAAGCCAAGAAACAGTGCAAGAAGGAGAACCGGCCCCTTAAGCCAAAGGATCTGTTTAAGCTGAAAGGTTTCCTTTGCGCGGGCACGGACAACAACTGCTATAAGGATGATTTAGAGGACCTGTGGGGCGTACGGCCGGTGGAGGTATTCTCCGGCACAGAGCCAAGCTGCGTGGGCACTGAGACCTGGAACCGCAACGGCCTGTATTTCTTCCCGGACGCCTGCTTCTATGAGTTTATCCCGGAGGAGGAAATGTACAGGAACATTGAGGATAATTCCTATGTCCCGAGAACAGTGTGCATGGACCAGGTAGTGCCCGGCGGCGTTTACGAGATCGCTCTGACTGTGCTGAAGGGAGGAGCCTTCGCACGGTACCGGGTGGGGGATATGTACCGCTGCCTGGGTCTGTCCAGCAAGGAGGACGAGACCAGGATTCCCAGGTTCCAGTACATTGACCGGGTTCCGGGCATCATCGACATTGCGGGCTTCACCAGGATCTCTGAGAACTCCATTAAAAATGTGATCGAACTCTCAGGCCTGGAGGTGGCAGGCTGGGTGGCTCTCAAAGAGTTCACCGCGGACAAGGGCAGGCCCTATCTGCATCTGTATGTGGAGCTGGCTCCAGGGGCTGTGGTCAACCGGGCCGTGGGCAGGGAGCTGCTGAAAGAGCATTTGACCATCTATTTTAAGTACGTGGATCAGGATTACAATGACTTGAAGCGGATACTGGGTATGGACCCGCTGGAAGTGACCATTCTGCGGTGCGGGACCTTCGGGGAGTATGAGAAACAGTCAGGTAAGGCTTTAAGGCATGTGAACCCTTCTGTCCACGATGTACAGGAACTGATCAAGGCGCAGGAAGCATCATACAGACGGAGGAGATAACGGCCCATGAGCAATTTTGTATTTATATCCATCACAGCGTTATATTTCTACGCATTTTTTATGCTGGCCTTCCTGACTGCTAAAAAATCCCGTCTGATTGTGGACTTTATCGCTGTGCTGGCCACCATGATTCTGTGGACAGGCGGTTCACTGCTGATGCGCCTGGAGGCCTGGCCCAGCTATACCCTGTGGTATCACGTGTCCCTGGCCGGAATCTGGCTGGTACCCTATGCATATTTCTGTTTTATCCGGGATTTCTGCGGTGTGCCCGCCAAAAGCTTCCACCGGGTCTGGCTGGCCCTGTTCCTGTTCGGAATCCTCATCAACTGGAAGACCGGGTGGCTGCTGGCCGCGCCTGAGATTGTGGAGGTTAACGGCACTGTCAGATTCGTCTACCACATGGGCTGGCAGGTGTGCATCATGTATGGGATCTGCCTGCTGAACCTAATCCACACAGCTCTGCTGTTGGTCCGCTCCCGGAAGAAGCGGGGCATGGTGTCCCAGGTGGTTCCGCTGCTGCTGGGTGAGCTGATTCTCTTCGCCGGGAATCTGGCCCTGCCTGTGTTCAATGGTTTTCCCATTGATATACTGGCAGGGGTGGGAAATGCGCTGGTTATGTTCTATACCCTGTACTCCCGCCGTATGTTCAAGATGACCCTGCTGGTGTCCAGAGGTAACTGCTATATCATAGCCATGGGCGTCAGCGTGGTGGCATTCTATAACCTGGCCCAGTCCCTGGAGTCGATGATACGCAGGAATGTTCCTGTGTTATCCGCCTTCAGTGTCATGATTGTGGCAATTCTCACTATGCTGGCCACCATGGTAATCTATGTGATGGCCAGAAGGCTGTTCGACCGGCTGTTTATCCGGGATGAGGTGACCCAGACTGAACGGCTGGGCGAGTATACTACCCGTGTGTCCCGGAGCCTGCGCATGAATGAGATCCTGGGAGCGCTGGTGGACGTGATTACCAGGACTCTGAATGTGCGCAAGATTTACATCTGCATCAAGGACTCTGACGGCCATTACCCGGCAGTGTACAGCTCCAGCCCCCTGGATGACAAGAATTTCAACATGGATCAGCGTCATCCCATAATCTCCTGGATGAAGTCCCACGACGCCTGCCTGCTGCTTAAGGATTTCAAGCGCACCATGGAGTACAAATCCATGTGGGAGGAAGAGAAGCGCCATCTGGAGGAGATAAAGATCGAGTGCATCCTGCCTCTGAAGGACAATGAGGACCTGGTAGGCCTGGTGCTTCTGGGCGGCAAGGAGAAAAAGGGCCGGATTAAGTGGGGCTACAGCGCGGAGGACATCAGTTTCCTGAACTCCATTGAATCCGTCAGCTCCATTGCGGTGAAAAACTCCAGGCTCTACGAGAAAGCTTATATGGAGGCCAGAACCGATGAGCTCACCGGGCTTTTAAACCGGAAGAACTTTTACGAGGTGCTGGAGGAGTGCTTTAAGAAATGCAGGAAAACGTCCCTGGCGCTGGTCATTTTCAATGTGGATGATTTTAAGCTGTACAACCAGCTGTATGGCAACCATATGGGGGATGAGGCCCTGATCCATATGGCCCGGATCATCCAGGGCACTGTGGGGGAGAATGGCTATGCGGCCCGCTACAGCGGTAAGGAATTTGCTGTTGCCCTGCCGGATTATGACGTTTACTCTGCCCAGAACCTGGCGGAGAACGTGAGCCGCCAGATCCAGAATATGAACGAGAATGCCTCAGATACCTACATAAAGCCCCTGACCGTCAGCTGCGGAATCTGCGCCGTGCCATATGCCGCCTCCTCTGTCAATGAGCTGGTGTCCAACGCGGACCGCGCGGTATACCACGTGAAGCGAAGCGGCAAAAATGGGATACTGGTCTACTCTGACGGCGTGATCGGCAGACGGGAGACGGACGAGGGCCTGGGCAGAAAGCACCGGAGTATGTACTCAGAGTACGCGCCCACTATCTGCGCGCTGACCGCGGCCATTGACGCCAGAGATCACTATACCTTCCAGCATTCTAAAAACGTAGCCTACTACTCGGAGACTTTGGCCATGGCCATCGGCACCAGCGATGAGTACAGGGAGATTCTGAAAGAGTCTGCCCTGCTCCACGATATCGGCAAGATCGGTATCCCGGAAAATGTACTCAACAAGGTGGGAAAGCTGACGGATGAGGAATATGAGACCATGAAGCGCCATGTGGAGTCCTCGGTGGAGATCATACGCCACCTGCCGTCCATGGAGTATGTTATCCCCGCGGTGCTGGGCCATCACGAGCGCTATGACGGAAAGGGGTATCCCCGCAGGATTAAGGGGAAGGACATCCCACTGGCGGCCAGGATTCTGTGCGTGGCCGATTCCTTTGACGCCATGGTATCCAAACGCTGCTACAAGCCCAGCATGTCCGTGGAGTTTGCCATTGGAGAATTGGAAAATGGCGCGGGCGCCCAGTTTGATCCGGAGCTTGTACCTATTTTTATAGAACTGATACAGAATAAGACCTTGATTCCAGTGATCGGGGAGGATGAGGAGGACTTAAAGCGCAGCTGAGTGTTCAGCACAGCGTTCTGGCTCCTGTCTCCCGGCATAAAGTGATATGACAGCCTCATTTGTAACTGGGGGCCGGTAGGCCCAGGAAGTTTATTATATAAAAGTTGCAACGTGAATCGTAACCCAATATTAGGAGGATGAAGAATGAGTAAGTACGATGAAGCCATGAAGCTGCTGGATGAAAAATTAGGCAACAAGGATGGCCTGATTTCTCTGTCCACCATTGCGCTGGAACCGGGGGCAGATGGTAAAAGCCGCCCTGCAGCCCGTATTGTGGACGCCTATTATGAGGATGGGGCATTTTATACTGTTACCTACGCAACCTCATATAAGATGCGGCAGATTGCCCAAAATCCTGAAGTTGCTATTTGCATTATTGTGGATGGATTTACGGCAGACGGTATCGGTGAAAATCTGGGCTGGGTCTGTGATGAGAAAAATGTGGAGATGATGACAAAGCTGCGTACAATATTTGCCGAGTGGTATAATGAGGCTAATAATGACGAGGACCCCAATACGTGTTTGCTGCGTATCCGTCTGACAAAAGGCCTGTGGAATGATCCACATCAGGGAAGCAGAAAAGAGATTGATTTTATCAGTAAGACGGCGGACTAGATAGTTTATTATCGGTAAAAGAATAAGAAAATCATATGAACGACTGAAGGCGGAGAGGATAGCTTTATGGCATTCCTCTCCTTTTTTGTGCCGAAGGCTGCTGCATTAGTAATTATGAACAGCCTTTTATTATGCTGAAATTAACAGCCAGGCTCCGAAAAGCCCGGCTGTTGGTGTAAAGTATTAGTATGCGATTATGGTTCCGCAGGGTGTGGAACGGTGAATATGAAGGGAGCAAGTTTTGTGTTGTTTCAATTCAGTTTAAAAGATACGATTCATAGACCATATGATTCCGCTGGAGGCACCGCCTAGAGTCAAGCCGACAGTAAGGCCATTTGCCACATAATACAGACCGACCACGTCACCCGCGTTCAGCTGTGCTACTCCGGACAGTGTTACAGTCCCACTGCCCAGGATGGTTCTCAATGACAGTACCAGTGCAATATTGACATTTAGTACGGGAAATAATCCTGTTATCAGATTAGTCGTTGTTGGTGAACTTCTTTGGACGACGAAGGCAGGGTTAATTCCTGTACCCAAGCTAACGCTTATGACGGCGGTGGTTACGTAATTTATGGTTGCATCAATTTGGTATCTGCCTGAGGAAGGTATAGTATAATTTCCTTGGGCAGGGTTAAATCCGCCGCTGTTAAAATATGGGTTGCTGACCGACCAACCCGTCAGCTGGCTGCTGGCAGATACGGAAAGTGTGGACAAAAAGGCTGAAAAACCATCATTGGTAACTGTGGGGCCGGTTGGGCCAGTCGGTCCGGTGGGCCCGGTAATGCCTTGAGGGCCAGTGGGTCCGGCAATGCCCTGTGGGCCGGTGGGCCCGGTAGCGCCTTGAGGGCCGGTGGGTCCGGTAG
>URUZ01000323.1 GCA_900551225.1 uncultured Clostridium sp. | reverse complement strand
CTTTGGCAGAAGTTTTTGAAAATTGCCAAAATAAGATTGTTCAAACCAAAATTACACGGTCTTAAAATATTTAGGACCATTGACTGTATCCCATTTTAACGTTATTTAGATAACTAATTGAATTTGATTAACTTTTGTAAATAAGTAGTTAATCTAAGGGTAAGCGGCAGTACCTTGGCAGGGGTAAAAAGCCCCACAACTGAGAACCTTCCCAGTTGTGGGGTTTTCCTTTTTATTGTACGCGGTGAAGCGCTCGCAAAGCGTGCGGTCCATCGTTTAATCAATCGGCAGGTCAAACCTGAATTCTTGATTAAAGAAGTTCTCCACCTCCCGCTGAACCTTAATGGCAGGATTCTCCATCTCACCACGGGCAACTTTTCCCGCTATTTCGTCTTTTATTCTTATCTTTTCTTCCAGAGTATCAGTTATCCACTGTTCCAGATCTTGTATAGAATATACTTGGTCAAGCACACCAAAGAATCCCTTCCAAAAATCATCGGTACTCTCCAAACCGCAGCAACGCAGCATGGGTGTCAGTCTTAATCGCAAAAAAGCCCTGAATCCTTCCTGATCTATGAACTGATTCTCATTAGCACCATATCCGTCCAGCATATATAACGCATTTTTAACAGATAGGTTTCCCTCTTCAGCGTACTCCCCGGCTGCCGTTGCCTCTGTGCCTTTTCCCACAATCATAGCATGCCCTTCTTCTGAATCATAGTCGATCTGCGTCTGCCAGTGATAAGTGGCATAGGGGTGAAGGTTCATCAGCCGCTTACGGTACACAATTCATATGTACCTCCTATCATATCAAGAGGCCCTCTCAAACCTCAGCCCTCTCCCCATTCTTCACAAACCGCTCCTCAAACTCCTCCACCGGCATAGGCCTGTAAAAAACATATCCCTGGATATAATCACAATCCAGTTCCTTTAAGAACTCCACATATCCCCTGGTCTCCACGCCCTCGGCTACCACCTTCATATCCAGCGCCTTGGCGCTCTCCACAATGTGGCGGATCAGTATCTTCTCCCGGCTGTCAGCTTCGTTTCTGAACAGGGATTTGTCGATTTTCAGGGCGTCCAGCTTTGTGCTGGTCAGCACGCTGAAGGAGGAGTATCCGCTGCCGAAATCGTCCAGGGAACAGCCGAAACCGCACTCCCTGATCTGCGCCACCACCCGCTTCACCTGATCCACCTGGTTGAGCACAATACTCTCAATTAGTTCAAACTCAACGCACTCTCTTGGAAATGATATCTGCTGGAATACTTCCTTATACTGGTCCATAAAATACCGGTAGTTAAACATATTGCTGGACAGGTTGACGCTGATTTTTATCTTCTTTCCGTACATCTTAAGCCAACGGTCCACAGACCGGCACACCTGGCCGAACAGGTACAGGTCCAGATCCCCGATCAGTCCGTTGCGCTCATACTCCGGCAGAAAGCTGCCCACCGGAATCATCCCGCGAACGGGGTCGATCCAGCGCACCAGGGCCTCCGCCTCATGCACCTCCCCTGTCCGTAGATCCACCTTGGGCTGCAGGTACAGTTTAAAATCCCCGTGTTCCATGGCCGGACGGAATTCGTCCTCCATATTGTAATTCAGGAGATTGACGTCATGATAGGTCATTCCGTACACCTCAAAATGTGAGTTGCGCAGAACGCTCTCCGGGCACTCCGTCCGGCAGATGTCGGCATTGTACTGGGCTGTCCTGAAATCCACCTGCGGTTCCTCCAGCAGGTACACGCCCATACCGCTGTACACCTTCCCCAGCCTTTCCTCATCCTGCCAGTCCCGCACTACGGCATTTAAATCGATTGCATAGTGGAATATATCGTCATAATCCCTGGACAGATGTACCAGCAGATTAAAATACCCCTGCTGAATATGGGCCGCATACTCCCCCTCCTTCAAAAACGAGGCGATGGCTTCATACACCCTCACAATCAGTTTGTCCCCGGCCTCCCGGCCATATATGCGGTTAAAAATCCGGAACCGCTTGATCTTCAGGCTGATCAGCCCATACTCCATGGGGGCAGACCTGCATATTTCATTGTACCGCGCTTCGAACCACTCCTCGTTTTTCATGTCAATCATCGTGGGTATCCCCTGTTTATTTTATTTGTCACACGTAATTTCATTTTATCATTAACTGCCCGCTTCCACAATATAGTTTTTAGCCGGCAGTAGAAATCCCCTCGTTTTTGCAGTATAATAAAAGGACTTATCTATACATAATCCCGAAAGGAGACACAGTATGTTCAATATACTATGCTTTGGCGATTCCAACACATACGGCACCAATCCCGCTGGAGGACGGCATCCCAGGTCCGTCCGCTGGACGGGCCTGCTCCAGGAAATGCTTGGAGCGTCCTTCTATGTCATTGAGGAGGGGATGGGCGGCAGAACCACTGTATGGGATGATCCGCTGGAACCGGACCGCTGCGGCTTCAAGGCGCTGCCCATTGCCCTGCATAGCCATAACCCGCTGGATCTGGTGATCTTAAGTCTGGGCACCAACGACTGCAAGTCCCATTTAAACGCTTCCCCTGAGGTCATTGCCAGAGGCATGGACGCCCTCTGCCGCGTGGTCAAAAATTTTGACTATGACCCGGGCTTCCCCGTGCCTCAGCTCCTTTTGGTCTCGCCCATCCACATTGGCAGCCACCCGGAATGCTGCCCCTGCGCCAGCATCGACCACACCAGCCACACCAAGTCCCTGGCCCTGGCTCCGCTTTACAGGGCGCTGGCGGACAAGTACGGCGGTCTGTTCCTGGATGCCTCCCAGATAGCCGGCCCCAGCGAACTTGATCAGCTTCACATGGATGCGGCAAGCCACAGGGCAATGGCTGAACATTTATATGAGCTGGTCTGCGCGGCCCGGCAGCGCCCCTTGGCAAGATAGATCCGCCCACGGGAAAAGCGGCCCCGGAACTTCCCGTTCCAAAACCGCCTCTCCCACATTCACCAATATAAAATCATCCACAGTCCCCCTGGCGGGGACTTTCCTCTCCACTTTGCAATACCAAGTGAGGGGGCTTTCCTCTCCGCTGCGCCGAACGCAGGCGCAGGAAGAACTCCTATTTTACAGGATAGAAGCCGGATGGGGCTTCGCTTAAATTAATCATGATATTCTTCATCTGGGTATAGTGTTCCAGCATCACCTTGTGGGTCTCACGCCCGATCCCCGACGCCTTGCAGCCTCCGAAGGGCGCGCCCTCGGGGATGGCGTTATAGCAGTTCACCCACATGCGCCCTGTCTCCACACCTCTGGCTACGCGGACCGCACGGTTGATGTCTCTGGTCCATACAGCGCCGCCCAGGCCGTATTCGCTGTCATTGGCCATGGCGATGACCTCTTCCTCTGTCTTGAACTTCAGGATGCAGGCCACCGGGCCGAAGATCTCCTCCTGGGCAACCCGCATGCCGCTTGTCACATCTCCCAGAAGGGTGGGCCGCAGGAATGCGCCGTTCTCCAGGCCCTCTTCCATCGCCTGTTCTCCGCCGCAGAGCAGCTTCGCGCCCTCCTCTTTTCCAATCTCTATGTATCTAAGGATTTTCTCCATCTGTCCTTTGTTGATCTGGCTGCCCATCTGAGTGTCCGCCTCCCACGGAAGCCCCACCTTCACCTGGCCGAAGCGTTTCACCGCCTCCTCCACGAACCTGTCGTAGATGCTCTCCTGTACGAACACCCTGGAACCGGCGCAGCACACCTGGCCCTGGTTAAAGAGGATTCCCATCTGCAGTCCGTCCATGGCCATCTCCCAGTTGCAGTCCTCGAAGAAAATGTTGGCCGACTTGCCGCCCAGTTCCAGGGTTGCCGGAATCAGCTTCTCGGCCGCTGCCGCCGCCACGCTCTTGCCCACTTCAGTGGAACCGGTAAATGCCAGCTTCCTGAAGCCCTTGTGTTCCAGCATATACTGCCCGGATCTGGACCCGGCGCCTGTCAGCACATTGAACACGCCTGCGGGGATCACATCCTGCACCAGCCTCGCCAGCTCCAGCACGCTTAAAGGAGTGGCGCTGGATGTCTTAAACACTGTACAGCAGCCGCTTGCCAGCACCGGGGCCAGCTTCCACGCCGCCATCAGAAACGGGAAGTTCCATGGTACAATCTGCCCCACCACGCCGATGGGCTCCCGCAGAATCAGGCTCAGGGTCGTCTCCCCCAGCATATTGGCGCTTCCCTCATCCGCCATGATGCAGCCGGCGAAATAGCGGAAATGCTGTGCCGACATGGGAATATCCACGGCCATGGTCTCCCGGATGGGCTTGCCGTTGTCAAGGGATTCCACCATTGCCAGATGTTCCATATTCTCATCAATGATATCTGCAATCTTATTTAATATAGCTGCCCGCTCATTGACCGTCACATGTTTCCAGGACTCAAATGCCTTCCAGGCCGCCTTCACGGCGTCATCCACATCCTCCCTGGAAGCTTCCGCACACTCAGCCAGAATGCTGCCGTCCGCCGGGCAGGTGGTGACGAATGTCTTTCCGTCGGAAGCGTCTCTCCACTGTCCTCCGATTAATAACTGGTACTTTTTCTGAAGTTCTGCTCTCATGTCTATATGATCTCCTTTCGACATTTCGTGCAGCCCGCCCCATTTTTGGGTACAAAAAAAACATGCACATTAAAGCGGCGATGCTGCCCTTTAACACCATGTTTCCAGAAAAACCGGTCCGGCCTCGTCAGCCGCGCATTCTGCGCTGGCGGAACCGGCACCAGTTAATACGGTTGTGTTACCCCTCTGCCACTTATGATAGACCAAGGGACATGTAATAGTCAACAAAAATTTTATTTTTCACAAAGTTTTTTTGTGCTATAGTTCGACAGCTGCGGACCGCAGCCTATCTTCTGGTCAAAATGGAATCAATGATCCCGTAATCCATGGCTTCCACAGCGCTCATAAAATGGTCCCGCTCCGTATCCATCTCAATTTCAGCAGGCGTGTGTCCCGTGTTCTCGGCCAGGATGCGGTTCAGGCGCCGCTTATTGTTCTGCATATAGTCGGACATGATTTTAATGTCGCTGGCCGGGCCGCGAAGGCCGTCTCCGCTCATGGCCGGCTGATGAATCATGATCTCCGCGTTGGGCAGGGCCATGCGCTTCCCCTTGGCGCCCCCAGCCAGCAGAAATGCGCCGAAGCTGGCCGCCAGGCCCAGGCAGATGGTGGAGACGTCACAGCGGATATATTGCATCGTGTCATAGATTGCAAACCCCGCAGTCACCGAACCGCCTGGACTGTTGATGTAAAGCTGGATATCCTTCTGTGGGTCCTGGGCTTCCAGATGCAGAAGCTGGGCCACCACCTGCCTGGCCGAGGCTTCATCCACCGCCTCCCCCAGGAATACAATGCGGTCCGACAGCAGCCGCGAGTAGATGTCGCTGCTTCTCTCTCCCCGGCTGGTGATCTCAGTCACATATGGGACAAAACTTATGCTCATGCAGCTCTGCCCTCCACTCCGGTTCCTCCTGTCAGACAGCGGCGCAGGGACATGGAACAGTTATTCTGTCTTGGGGCCATGACCCCTCTGTGCCTGTACGCCTTGGGCGGACATCCATAAGCCTGCCTGAAAGCCAGGGTAAATGCCTGCTGGGAATTATAGGCGGCCTCATAGGCAATCTGCGCGATGGGCAGGTCTGTGTAAACCAGCTTCTCTGCCGCCGCGGTCAGACGTCTGGACTGCACATACTTGTATATGGTGGTGCCTGTGGCCTCCGAGAAAAGGCGGTTCAGGTGAAATTTCGAGTAACCTGCATTGCGGGCGATTTCATCCAGATCAATGTCCGACTCTATATTTTCTTCGATGAAGTTGATGACGGTATTTACAGTTTTATTATTAGACTCCATGGCAAACCTCCTGATATTTTTCCATTATACCAGGATTTTGGCGCTGCGTCTTAATAAAAAAAGCGGAACACTTCACCTCGTACAAGGAAATAACCGGCCTGCCGCAAATCGCGGCAGGCCGGTTACCAGCAGTCATATTCGTATAAACCTGTTACGTTCTCCTATTATTGCAGCGGAGCCGGGTAAGTAATCTGGGTTTCTGTAAAGCTGAAGGGCCATACAGTCTTCCACTCGCCGTCCTGAATCTGGGCGATTGCCACAGATGCGGCGGTGTTATCTCTGTAGTGCATCTCGCCGGCCAGATCATAATTTTCAAACTTAATGCGGTCATAGGGAAGGATGATCTTGCGTCCGCCGGGGAACTCGCCCTGGATGTCGATTTCAGCCAGCGCATTCTTCACTGCTTCGCCGTCGGTGCTTCCGGCCGCTTCAATCGCAGCCTTGAACAGCCACACCACTGTGTAGGACTCTGCGGAATGTCCATTCATGTCAACGCCGTTGGCAGCCTTGAACTCTTCATTGATCTCAACGCCATTTACCAGATCGGGATTGAACTCCACAACCGATGCAACGCCGTTGGAGATGGCTCCCAGGTTGCTGATAAAGGAAGGATCAGTGAAGCCGTTTGCTTTTGCAACGATCATCTTGGGGCTGTAGTTCTGCTCTTTCAGAGTCTGGATGAACAGCGTCGCATCGCCGATATAGGAATCGCACAGGATTGCATCCGGATCAGCCTGTTTCAGTGCCAGCACCTGGGCGCTTAAGTCGGTTGCATTGCTGGTGTAGTCTACGGTTGCAACCAGTTCAATCCCATACTCATCCTTGAACAGCTCCACGCAGCGGATCAGCTCCTGGCCGATGGCCGCTCTGTCGGTGAAGATTGCAACGGTCTTGATCTCCTCCCCGGTCTGCTCTGCGGAATCCCTCAGATACATCAGCATGTTCTCTACATATACGGAGTTCAGCGGACACAGGCGGAAGAAATAATCCATATCCTTGTGCTCCTCGTTTGACAGCCTGTCCAGCGTGGAAATTGCGGTGATCATCGGAACGCCATTCTGCTGGCATACCTGAGCCACAACCTCAGTTACAACGGACATATGGCAGCCCATCATAACATCCACCTTTTCCTGGGAGATCAGACGCTCTGCCTCGGATCTGCCCGTAGCCGCGTCACCGGCATGGTCGCCGCGGACAACCTCCAGCGGACGGCCATTGATACCGCCTGCCGCATTAATCTCAGCAACTGCGAAATCAATACCGCGCAGGATATTGGTTCCGATAGCCGCGGAGCCGCCTGACATTGCATAGATTGTACCGATTTTAATGGGTTCTCCTGTTAATTCAGCGCCGGT
>URUZ01000322.1 GCA_900551225.1 uncultured Clostridium sp. | reverse complement strand
CAACAGCTCCTTAATCTCCAGGGGCTTGACCAGATAGCCGGACATCCCCGCCTCCCCGGCCTGCTTACGGTCCTCGTCAAAGGCATTGGCCGTCATGGCCAGAATCGGCACTGCAGAGCTGTCCTCCCGGTCCATCCGCCGGATCTGCCGCGTGGCTTCCAGCCCGTCCATCACAGGCATACGGATATCCATAAGCACCGCATAATAATACCCCGGCTCCGATGCGGCGAACATCTCCACCGCAATTTCCCCGTTCTCCGCCGTTTCCACGGCCATACCGTGCATTTCCAGAAGGGACTGTGCGATCTCGCTGTTGAGCGCATTGTCCTCCACCAGCAGAATCCGCTTTCCCTCCAGCCCCTGTGTCCTGCACTTGGGAGCCGCCTCGCAAGCGCGGCAGGAGGCTTGGATGGCATTCAGATTGGTAAATGTCCGGCAGATAGTGGAGCGGAACAGGGGTTTGGAGATAAAGCAGTCCGCTCCTGCCTCTCTGGCCTCGTCCTCAATGCTGCTCCAGTCATATGCTGAAATGATGATAATGGTTGTGTCCGGTCCAACCAGCCTGCGGATTCTCCGGGTAGTCTCCACACCGTTCATATCCGGCATCTTCCAGTCAATCATAGCAATGTCATAGAACTCCCCCCTGTCCAGGGCGTCCTGTACCGCGCTCACCGCTCTGGCGCCGGAGTCCACCCAAATGGAAACCGCCCCAATATCCGCCAGCATCGCACACGCCTGCTCACCCACAATGGAATCATCATCCACCACCAGGACCTTAATGCCCTTTAAAAGCTCCCTGCTCTTGCGCTCCTGTTCCGCCTGTGCGTCATCATCCACCAGTCCCAGCGGAATTGTCACGGTAAATGCCGTCCCCTTCCCCTTGCCGCTCTCAGCGCTGATAGTACCGTTCATCAGCTGAACCAGATTGCGCACAATGGACAATCCCAGGCCGCTTCCCACATTATTCCGGGCGCACTCCGCATTTTCCTGCTCAAAGGGCTGGTACAGCTTACTCATAAACTCATCGGAGATGCCGATGCCCGTGTCGCTGACCCGGAAGGAAACATAAGCAAATCCGTTGGTGCGGCTCTCCTCCCAGACCTCCACCCGGATCTCCCCGCCCGCCTCCGTGAACTTTAAGGAGTTGGACAACAGGTTCATCAAAATCTGCTTCACCCGAAGCACATCCCCCACATAATACTGTTCCAGAGATCCCAGCTGCCTCCCCTCGAATTCGATGCCCCGCTCCATGGCCTGTGGGTACAGGATGGAGACCAGATCTTCGAAAAATTCCGCCATATCAAACTGGGCGCAGGTGATGGTCATCTTGCCGCTCTCAATCTTTGACATATCCAGTATGTCATTGATCAATGACAGCAGATAGCGGGAGGATGCATCGATCTTGTGAAAACAGTCCTGTACTCTCAGCGTATCGTCCAGCTTCAGCTGCCCGATGGTGCTCATGCCAATAATAGCATTCATGGGCGTGCGTATATCATGGCTCATGCGGGAGAGGAAATCAGATTTAGCGCTGTTGGCCGCCCTGGCGGACGTCAGTGCATCACGCAGCAGCTGTTCCTGTCTGGCATTCTCCGCCCTCTGCTTATCCAGGACCTTTACCAGGCCAATGGCCAGGCAGTCGCTGTCCACCGGATTGTCCACGTAAATCACCTGGAACGAGATCCAGTGGGTCTGGCCGTCAATGCCAAGCTCCTGCATCTCCATGTAGATCTCCCTCTCCCCCTGCGCAAACATCTCCAGCAGCCTGTCACGGGAAAACCGGCTGATGAATTCCTCCCTGTAGGCCGGATAGAGGTTTCTCTCCACCTCCTGGACAAGCCCGTCATAATCTCCGGTGCGCCCGCCCAGTAAATTGGTCTGCTCATCTATAAAACAATTGTATGTATTGTCCGTCAAATTAAAGCTGATAATCAGCGGATAGGCGATGCAGGTAGCCGCCCTCAGAGACCTGTTCTCAATCAGACGCTCCTGTTCCTGGACCTGCATCAGGCGTTTCAGCTCTGAGATATCCGTAAATATGGCCTGAATGACCTCCAACCCGTCCGCATTGAACAGCCGCTCCATCATAACACTGATCCACACCGTGGTTCCGTCCTGCCTGCGTCCCTCTCTGCTGTAGTTGATGGGGCCGCCCCGCAGCTTCAGCCCGTCCACCAGCTCCTCTGCCCAGGCCCTGTCCTTCTCCATCACCAGCTGCAAGGGCGTGTGAATCCGGCTGCGGTACTCCTCCTCAGAGCCAAATCCGTAGAACTTCCACACCATAGGATTCATGCTGACAATGCTGTGGGACGGGTCCGTGGTAAACTGCAGAATACCGCAGGGGATGGAGTTGTACAGCTGGCTTAAGAACCTGGCCTTGCGCTCCGCCTCCTGGCCCACCTTGGTCAGCGTCTCCTCCAGCTTCTGATACGCCTCCCGCCCCGCAGAGGCCGGAAACAGCTCATCCTCCATAATATCCGTATAATCCACGGAGTTGTGAATGTGGGCTGTCTCCAGGCGCCCCTCAACCCGTCTGAATATAAACGTAATCCGCTGGTGGGTGCGGAAATACATCTGTGTCTCATGCCTTGGCTGTATCCAGCTGTCGCCCTCGCAGAGATAGCAGCCGTCCGCCAGTACACTGGTCACATACCGCTCCTGGTCCATCAGGCACGGCGCCAGATCATCTTTCCCGGCCCGGAAACACTGGGCTACTGCCTCACGCCCCTCTGCCCGCTGGTTCTGCCCGGCGCCCAGCCACACAATATCCTGGGCAAACGTGGAAATCAGCAGCTCCACATCCGCTTCACAAAAATATGATCTCAGTATCCGGCTGGCAAACTCTTCGATTTCCAGCTTCAGGTCCCTGTCATTCATCCAATATTCTCCTGTCCTTTTGCACCCTTGTCTTAAACAGAAATGTGGCTATCAGCTTCGCCATACAGCCCAGCAGCCCGATCTGATCCTTTGTCCAGATTCTCTGGGCAGAACAATCATCCACGCCTATAAATCCCTTAAACTCCCCGTTAACCCGGATCACGCACTGCAGCAGTGACTTGATCCCCTGGCCATTCAGCAGGCGGCGCGCAGCCTCGGGCATCTGGGAAATATCGTAACAGTACAGCACATCATTCTCATTAAACAGCGCCTTGTATGTCTCACCATACTCCGGCGCAGAGATCCTGAACAGCTGGTCAATCTGCGGCAGAACGCCATCCCCGCACCACTCAAAGGTGTTGGTGGTGTACGTCCCATCCTCAGAATCCTCAAAAATATACACGCGGCTGACCGCCATCTGCTGCCCGATCATTTCCAGAATCGAGTCCACTGCCTGATCCACATTGCCGGACTCATAAAGCCAGCCGAACGCCTGATCCAGCAGGCTGCTGTGGGACGGTTCAGGCGCACGGTCCGTCTCAATTCTGGTGGTGGCGGCCATATGATCATGTTCCCGCCCAAAAGGTCTGTCCATGACCGCCTGGTCATACAGGGCGAAACGGTTCTTACCCTTGGACTTCGCGTGGTACAGCGCAATATCACTTCTCTGGAACAAGAGTTCAAAACTCTCCCCATCCTCCGGGCATACCGCTACGCCCACGCTGCAGGACAGGCTGCACTGGACCACCTTCCGCTTAAACAGGCAGTGGATGGCCTCGATTACATTCGATACCCTGCCCACCAGAACATTGATGTTGGAAATGCCCTTCATAAACACCAGGAACTCATCCCCGCCAATCCTGGCCACAATATCATTCTCCCGGAACAGCGTGTTCAGCGAAGCCGATATCTCCTGAAGCACCACATCGCCGAACATGTGCCCATAGCTGTCATTGATCAGCTTAAAATCATCCACATCAACGATAAACATGGCGGCCTTTTCCTCTGGAGAACGCGCGCTCAGATAATTTTCAATCTTCGCTCTGGCCGTGCTCTTATTATAAAGACGCGTCAGCTCATCCCGCTCCGCCTTGTCAATCAGCACCTGGGAGGCCCGCTTCTGATCATCAATATCCGTCAGCACCCCCACCGCCTTAAAAGGCTTCCCCATACCGTCAAACTGGGTAACCGCCCGGATCTTGCACCAGAGATAGCGCCCCTTATCATTGGCCAACCGGAATTCAATCTCCGCATAAGGTTCCCCGCCTGCAATCCGCTTCACCAGCCGGTGAAATTCCGCCATGTCCTCAGGATGGATGTGAGATACCTGGGCAATCCTGGAACTGGCGTCCAACCGGATAGGCGCGTACCCAAACTTCTTTTCCCAGTTGGAAGAATAGGCCACCTCATCCTTTTTAATATCCCATTCAAAAATAATATCATTTGTCTGTTCCATAATGATCTCATGGCGCTCCAGCGTCAGACGCAATTCCTCCTGTGCCCGTTTCGTTTGGGTTATGTCAACTAAAATACAACACAAATACTCTCTGCCGTCTTCGCCCACAATCAGCTGGCTCTTATCCAGAACCCACAATATCCGCCCGTCCTTGGCAGTCACCCGGTACTCCAGCTCCATTACCGTGCCATTCTGCAGCTGTTCCCTGGACTGACGCACTAACGTCTCCCGGTCCACCGGGTAGATGAGGTTAATATAGCGGTTCTGAAACACCTCTTCAATCTCCTGGCGGCTGTACCCCAGAAGCCGGATAAACCCATCATTGATCTTCACCAGAGTGAACCACTGGTCGTTGAGACACTGCTGCACCCCGCCCACCAGCTTATTCAGGATAAACTCCTCATTAACAGCTGATGCCGCCGGTTTCAGAGGCACCTTCCGGTCACGCTGCCAGATCACCAGCATGCTTCTGTGGCTGGGCGTATGCATGTCCACCCGCAGCAGCGTAATCTCATACCAGCGGTAGTCCCGGACAGCCTTGCAGTAGACCCGGCAGCGTCTGGTCTCCCTGGTCAGCCCACTTGCAAAGAACTCCTCCGTATCCTGTCCTGGTATACTCATCACCAGCTCCCGGTCATCCGGGTGCACCGCAGCATTGGCAAAACCGCAGACAGCGTCCGCAAAACTGCTTCCCTGCTTCAAAAGTTCAAAATCACCCCCGGACATGTACACCACATGGTACAGTCGGTTTGTCAGATCCACCTCCATCACCGTGGAATCCGTATACTTAAGAAGAGCAAAATACTTCATCTGCCCCATCTGAAGCGTATCCAGGGCATCCTCGGTCTGGAACAGCACCGGTGTCGTGGGCTTCATATTCCCCTTCTTCCCCTCAGAACCATCCGCATACTGTCTTGCCAGCTCCGCAAATGCTCCCCGCACATTCTTAAAGCTCTCCAGCAGCTTCGGCGAAAAGACGCCGCACTCCCCATTGAGAATCATATTAAAGGCCTGGTCGCCCCCAATGGCCTTCTTATAAACCCGGTCCGTAGTCAGCGCATCATAGCAGTCCGCGATGCCCACCACCTGGGCGCACACAGGGATACTGTCCCCCTTCAGGCCGTCCGGATAACCTTTGCCGTTCCACCGCTCATGGTGATAGCGGCAGATGTTATAGGCGTACTGCAGATACTCCCTGTCGCTCATCCGGTCCAGGCCTTCCAGCATTTCGCAGCCCTTGATGGCATGGGTCTTCATCACCTCAAACTCTTCCGCTGTCAGCCGCCCCGGCTTATTCAGAATCGAGTCCGGTATCGCGATCTTGCCGATATCATGCATAGACGATGCACTGACAATCATATCTATATTCCGCTCATTGAGCCCAAATTCCCCATAACAGCGCGCCACATCCTCCAAAAGGACCTTGGTAAACATGCGGATTCGTTGTATATGCTGCCCCGTCTCCACGCTGCGGTACTCGATAATGGAGGACAGCGCGTCGATCATCACCGCATTAGACTCCCGCAGCTTTGCCGCCTGGGCATCGATCAGTTCCTGCTGATGCAGCTTGCGCAGATTCAGCTCAATAATATTCTGAACCCGCCGCCTCACAACATGAGGTTCAAACGGCTTCATCACAATATCCGAGGCCCCTAAGTCAAAGACCTGGACCTCATTCTCCACAGAATCCTCCGCCGTAATCACCACCACCGGCACACTGGACAGCAGACCCTTCTGCCCCATCTCCTCCAACACCTGATGCCCGCCCTTCACCGGCATAATCAGATCCAGAAGCAGCACTGCAATATTGCTGTGGTACTCATCCAGAAGCAGCATGGCCTGCTCCCCATTCTCAGCTTCCAATAAATTATATTCTTTTTCAAAAACCCCGCGCAGAATCGCCCGGTTTATCTCCATATCATCAACGATCAGGATCGTATCCTTATTCTTCATACCGTATCTCCAATGATGCCTCACTGGGCAAGGTTATCAGTGCACATAGAACTATCATACTCTAAAATGGGGATTAAGACAATAAAAAGCCCTGAAAAACTGTGTTTTCAGGGCGTGAGATTATGTGATTTTGATCCGGCCAGAAGGGCAATCCGTCTCAATAGCAATCAAAAAAATTCAGACTATATACTCCCATTCCTTGAACCCAACATTCTTAGCCGACTCAAACACTGGAAACAAAACATGCTCTAAACCAGAACTGAATTCATCCTTTCCCATGTCCGGCCGGTACAAACGCATAAACACGTCGTCGCTATTTATATGCTCATTTCTACATTTCTCAAACTCATTATATACCCCTTCATATTCCCACATCATTTGATATGAAAAATACTCCATTTCAATCAAAGCCGGAAAATATCGATTCCAATCAGGAAGGTGGTTGCTCTTACTGCTATTAATACTCTTCGTAGTCGGATGAAGATTCCAGAACTCATCATGTGTCACATAAGACCATGGAACAAAATGATCTATGGAAAGATTATCTTTCGTCAACAATTCATTACCATAAATATCCCGGATAGGTGAAAGTTCCATAATTGTTTTCCAATAGCGCGTTACCAGATTCAAATTTCTTGTCAGCGGCGGATCTAATTTATTAGATATTCCTGGTACACTAGGATTGCGTCTCTGTAGATACGTAATCAAATTATACTGTATCCACCCTTTAATAATCTCTTGATTTCTATTTATATAAGAACACCATTCCGGTTGAATATAAATAAGAGTCATCAATCCAGAAAGTTCTGCAAAATAATAAATCAGCCGCCTTTCACTATTGATTTTTGCTATTAGACTTTTTTCTGAAACCTCCCACTCCTTTCCCCGCAGCTGCTGCATAAAAGGCGCTTGTAATCGGTAAGGAACATTACGAGTTAAAGTACGTTTTAACTCGCGGACCTT
>URUZ01000321.1 GCA_900551225.1 uncultured Clostridium sp. | reverse complement strand
GAGCCAGATATTTTGACTCCTGCAGTTTACATACGAAGCATTAAAACACTAGGAATAAAGGGATAGGTGATGGTGGTAAGACCTCCTATATTTTTTTCGCCTAAAATGTAATCGATTACATTTCCCCCTATTTGACAGCTGGGAGGTACGGTATGGTCACAATCGAGGATGTGGCGAAGGAGGCGGGTGTATCCGTTGCCACGGTCAGCAGAGTTATCAACCAGAAGGGACCGGTGTCATCGAAGTCGGTGGAGAAGGTTCATCTGGCAATTACAAAGTTAAATTATCAGCCCAACGTTTGGGGCAGGCGCCTGCGCAGGCAGGAAAGCCGGATGATCCTGATATTTGTTCCCAATATCAGCAACCCTTTTTACGCTTCCATAGTGTCCGGAATAGAGGACGCAATGAAGAAGAGCGGGTATGGCACCATGCTGTGTATCACCAATGGGGATAAATCCAGGGAGGAGGAGTTTGTAAAGCTTCTCTATGATGGACAGGCGGACGGCGCGGTGATCCTGTGTATGGACAAGAACGACAGGAATATCGGGAAACTGGCCAAGGAATATCCCATTGTGCAGTGCTGTGAATACTGCGTGGGCGAGGAGATTTCCCATGTGTCCGTGGACAATTTCGCGGCAGCCAGCCAGGTGGTGCAGTATCTGGCCAGCCTGGGGCATGAGCGCATTGGATTTGTGGGCAGTGTGAACCAGTTTATCAGCAGTGAGGACCGCCAGAAGGGGTTCGAGCAGGGGCTTGAGGAGGCCGGCCTGCCGGTGGATCATTCCTGTATCGCGTATGCGGACGCAGACTACAGCTTTAACAGCGGAATCCTGGCAGGCAGGGAGCTGCTGAGCCAGAAGGAGAGGCCCACAGCCATTTTCTGTATCTCGGACGTGCTGGCCCTGGGCGTAATCCGGGCAGCACACAATATGGGCCTGGAGGTCACCAAAGACCTGTCGGTGGTGGGCTTTGATGATGTAGAATATGCCACCATGCTCAGCCCCATGCTGACCACCATTTCACAGCCCAGATACTCACTGGGCAAGACCAGCGCCCAGATGCTGATCCGGCAGATCGAGACCGGGGAGCAGGGCGGAGGCATTTACCTGGAGCACAAGCTCATTTTAAGAGAATCTACGGCTAGGCACTAGCTGAAGATAGAGAAACTCCCGGGAGAAAACGGGGAAAATAGTAAAATTCAGGAGGAAGAAACATGAAAAAAGTATTATCAGTAGTAATGGCATCCGCGATGGTATTATCCCTTGCGGCCTGCGGCGGCTCCCAGCAGGCGGCAGCTACCACAGCGGCGGCTACCACGGCGGCTACCGAAGCAGCGACCACAGCAGGCGCTGATGCAACCACAGAGGCGGCCAAGGAAGAGACCACAGCAGCAGAAGCTGCGGCAGATTTAAAGGGCAAACTGATCGGCGTTGTGACACCCGCGGCAGACCATGGCTTTACTGCTGAATCCATCCAGCACTGTGAGGCAGAGGTAAAGGAACTGGCTGCTAAATACGGCTTTGACTACAAATTCATGACAGCAGCAGAGTCCGGTGAGCAGAGCAACGCGGTTGAGACCATTCTGGCTCTGAATCCCGACGTTATGGTTATGTGGCCCGTAACAGGCGACGAGCTGAGAAGTGCTGCACAGAACGTGCAGGATGCAGGCGTTCCGCTGATCATCTACGACCGTCTGATCGAAGGCTTTGAGCCCACCAGCTGGATCATGGGCGACAACGACGCCATCGGCGAGGGCGCAGGACAGTATTTCAGCGAGTATTTTAAAGATGATTTAGCAGCAGGCGAAGTTGGCGTTCTGGAATTCAAGGGCGACTCCTCAACCGTTCCAATGCAGCGCTCCAACGGCTTCTGGAAGACTGCCGACAAGAACTTTAAACTGATCCAGGATTTCAGCACCGACTGGAGCCAGCAGATCGCAATGGAGCAGATGGAAAGCTTCTTAAACACAAAGAGCGTGGAAGAGATCGAGTCCGTAAAGGCAATCTTCACCCATGATGATGAGATCGTATTCGGTATCGTTGAAGCGCTGAAGAACTACAGCGGTCCTGCCAAGATCAACATCAAACTGATCTCCGGCGTATCCGGCGGCGAGGGCTTTATGGATCTGTTCGAGAATTCTGGTCTGGAAGGAATCGACTTCATGACCTACACCTTCTCCCCATCCATGGTACGTGACGCTGTTGGCTTAGGCTTAAAGGTATTACAGGGCGAGACTCTGGAGTCCAGCTATCTGATCCCCACCGAGATGATCGACAAGACAGATTACAAGGATTACATGAACTCCGATATGTATAAGATTCGTTACAGCTTATAATCCGGACATTTAATTAAGCCGGCCGGCCACAGGCAATTTACATACACGCTCTGAAGCCGGCCGGCTTTTCACGGCCATGTATCGCACGTAAGCGGTCAAAATACGTCCGCTAAGTGCTCATAACGAGCCACCTTACTAAGTTCGTGAAAGACCTCACTAAGTAAGGATGACATGTATCGCACGTAAGCGGCCAAAGTACGTCCGCTAAGTGCTCATAACGAGGAGGTTAAAACATGAAACTGGATATGCAGGGAATCCGCATGGAGTTTGGGCCGGTGACAGCGCTTCAGGATGTGGATTTTCACGCGGGACCGGGTGAGATCCACGGTTTGCTGGGGGAGAACGGAGCGGGTAAGACAACGCTTATGAACATTCTTTCCGGTACATTTCCTCCTACTGCAGGAAAGATTATGATCGACGGCAGGGAGATCACAGGTATGACCCCGCAAAAGTCAAAGGAGATGAAAATCCGCTTTATCCACCAGGAACTGAACCTCTGTAATGACCTGAAGGTTTATGAGAACATGTATCTTGGGGAAGAGATAACAAATGCAGCCGGCCTGGTGAATAAAAAGGCTGAGATCGCCAGAGCCCAGGAGGTTCTGGACGGTATGGGAATTAAAATCAACGCCACCTCCCTGGTGGCAGACCTGGAAACAGCCAAAAAGCAGCTGGTGGAGATCGCCAAGGCGCTGCTGTTCCAGTCCGAGTTAATCATCATGGATGAGCCTACCACGGCTCTGAACAACCAGGAAATCAACAACCTCTTTGGAATCATGAGAGGTCTGAAAGAGCAGGGGGTGAGCTTCATCTATATCTCCCATAAAATGCCGGAGATATTCACAATCTGCGATAAATATACGGTTCTGAGGGATGGAAAGTTCATTGAGACAGGACTGATTCAGGATATTGACGAACATCAGGCCACGGAGCTTCTGATCGGCAAGACCTTTATAAACGCCAATCTGAAGGAACTCCAGGAGCCATGTGTGGGGGAGGAGGCTGTTCTCACTGTGGAACGGCTCACAGGGGATACATTTGAGGATATATCCTTTGAGCTTCACAAGGGGGAGGTCATCGCCATCACGGGCCTGCAGGGAGCAGGCAGCGGCGAGCTGGCCACAGCCCTGTTCGGAGCTACCCCGGCGAAAACAGGCACTGTCAAAACAAGAAAGGGTGCGCTGAACACACGGAGCATAAAGGATGTGATGCGCCACGGCATGGCCATGGTTCCCTGCAACCGGAAGGAGCGGGGCATTCTGCCGGACTTAAGCATCCGGGACAACAATTCCATGGCGTTCTTCACACTGCTGCACAAGAAGTTTATGATCAGCAACAAGGAGGAGACCGCCAGATTTGAGAAGAACCAGGCCAAGCTGGAGATCAAGGTGGGAAGCGAGAATGACCCCATCACCTCCCTGTCGGGGGGCAACCAGCAGAAGGTGATTGTGGGCCGCTGGCTGGAGACTGAGGCGGAGATCCTGATCATGGATAACCCCACCCAGGGAATTGACGTGGGTGCCAAATATGCGATTTATAAACTGATTCTGGAACTGGCGTCCCAGGGCAAGAGCATCCTGGTGTTCAGTACGGAGTTCCCTGAGATTTACCAGATTGCGGACCGCTGTCTGGTGATGTACAAGGGGAAGATCAGCGGAATACTGGAGCGGGAAGAGATGAGTGAGGCAAATGTAATGGCTCTTTCCACAGGTTCGAAAAGGGAGGTAGTAAAGTGAACACCAAAAATGCAAAGACATTTGATATGAAACAAACCTGGCAGAATATAACGACTAATTACAGCCATTGGCTTAGCTTTGTCTTTCTGATGCTCATCGCGGTAGTTGTCAACCCGTCCTTTTTGTCCTTCACAAACCTGACCAACCAGTTTGTACAGGGCGCTATCACGGGTATCTGTGCCATGGGTATGAGCCTGGTGATCTCCGCGGGCATGATCGACCTTTCGGTTGGTTCTTCCGTGGCGCTGATCTCAGGCCTGGGCGTGCTGCTGCTGAACAAGACCGAGAGTATCGCCGTCTGCCTGCTGTTCTGTCTGGGCTTTGGCCTGGTGCTGGGCCTGATCAACGGCGTGCTGGTGACCAAGGGCAATATCGCCCCCTTCATCGTCACCCTGGCCAGCTTCTCAGCTTACCGTTCCATCATCAACCAGCTGGGCAAGGGCGGCCCCTTCACAGTCAGCAAGACCATGTATGACGGATTCCGCAAGATTGCAGCAGGCAAGGTGCTGGGAATCCCCAACCTGATGCTGATCTTTATCCTGATCACTGTGATCACGGGAATCATCATGAGCAAGACCAAGTTCGGCCGCTATGTGTACGCAGTCGGTTCCAACCAGCAGGCGGCCAGGCTGACCGGCATCAATGTAGGCCGTGTCAAGACATTGATCTACATATATGCAGGCACACTGTACGGATTGGCGGCATTCCTGCTGGCCAGCCGGCTGACCTCCATCCAGGCGGCCAGCGCGGGCGACGGATATGAGATGGAAGCCATCGCAGCCGTAGCCATCGGCGGAACCTCCATGGACGGCGGCAAGGGCAAGATTATCGGCACCTTTCTGGGCGTCCTGATGCTGCGGATCATTCAGACCGTGCTGGTTATGGCCAATGTACCTCCGTTCTTAAACGGACTGGTGCGCGGCGTCACCATCATCATTGCAGTGCTGGCACAGAGCCGGAAAAAATCGAAATAACACAAGCCGGAGGGATATTATGTTTAAAATAGGTATCATCGGATGCGGTAAGATCTCACAGGTAAGGCATATTCCAGAATATGCCGCCCATCCTCAGGCAGAGCTTGCCGGATATTATGACCTGAACACAGAGCGGGCCCAGGAACTGGCCGGGAGATACGGCGGCCGGGTGTATCCTTCCTATGAGGAGCTGCTGGCCGACCCGTCCATTGACGCGGTAAGTGTCTGCGTGGCCAATGACGCCCATGCCAGGATCACCATAGAAGCCCTGCAGGCGGGAAAACACGTGCTCTGCGAGAAACCCATGGCCATGGATCTGGAATCCTGTGAAGCCATGGTAGCTGCTTCCAAAGAGACTGGCAGGTACCTGATGGTGGGGCACAACCAGCGCCTGGCCAAGGCCCACGCAAAGGCCAGACAGCTGGTGGCAGAGGGCGCCATTGGGGACATCGTCACATTCAAGACTAATTTTGCCCACAGCGGGCCTGAGACCTGGAGTGTAGATCCGGGGAAAAATGTGTGGTTCTTTGACAAGAAGAAGGCTACCCTTGGGGCTATGGCGGATCTGGGCATCCACAAGACGGATCTGATCCAGTTTCTCACCGGCGTCCGTGTGGCGGAGGTGATGGCATTCCTGGGTACCCTTGATAAGCGGGACGCCTCGGGGACGCTGATCGGCGTGGATGACAACGCCATCTGCATTTACCGCATGGAGAACGGGATCATGGGCACCATGACAGCCAGCTGGACCTGTTACGGGGATGAGGACAATTCCACCATCCTCTACGGAACCAGGGGCGTGATGAAGATCTACTGCGAGAAGGGCCACTCCATTGTCCTGGAATCCAGGAACGGGGAGCGGGTCTACTATGACATCGACCAGATCCAGACCAATGACAACCAGACCAAATCCGGTGTGATTGACATGTTCATGGACTGCCTGATCACAGATACACCTCCTGAGATCAGCGGGGAGGAGGCGCTGGCTGCCATGAAAGCCGTGTTCGCGGCTGTGGAGAGCGCAGAAACAGGAAAAAGCGTAAAAGTATCATAAGGAGGACAATTATGAAATTAGGGCTTGTAAGTGCAATTCTGGACTGGATGTCCTTTGAAGAGATGATCGATACGGTCAGCAGCCTGGGATATGAATGCGTGGAGGTGGCCTGCTGGCCCTGCGGCAAGGCGGAGCGCAGATACGCTGGTGTCAGCCACATCAATGTAGATGAGCTGGATGATGAGAAGGCTGCCTATATTCTGAATTACTGCAGGGAGAAAAATGTAGAGATCTCCGCTCTGGCGTATTATCCCAACACCATGGACGGGAACCTGGAGAAGCGGGCCGCCAGCATTGCACATCTAAAAAAGGTGATCCTGGCTTCTGAAAAACTGGGTATAGGGATGGTGACAAGCTTCATCGGCCGCGACCACACAAAGACAGTGGAAGCCAATATGGAGCTGTTTAAGGAGATCTGGCCGGATATCATCCATCTGGCCGAGGAACACCATGTGAAGGTGGCAATCGAGAATTGCCCCATGCTCTTTGACGAGACCCAGTGGCCCGGCGGGCAGAACCTGGCCACAACTCCTAAGATCTGGCGGGAAATGTTTGCAGCAATCCCAAGCAGCCATTTTGGCCTGAACTATGACCCCAGCCATTTTGTGTGGCAGATGATGGATTATATCAAGCCAATGTATGAGTTTAAGGATAAGATTTTCCATGTGCATTATAAGGATATCAAGCTTTACAAGGACCGCCTGAACGAGGTAGGGACCATGGCATATCCCCTCCAATACATGGCTCCCAAGCTTCCCGGCCTGGGAGATGTGAAGTGGGATGAATATGTCAGCGCGTTAAATGATATCGGCTACAGCGGTTACACCTGTGTTGAAGTGGAGGACCGCAGCTTTGAGGGAAGCCATGAGGAGGTTATCAATAGCCTGATCCTTAGTAGGCGTTATCTGAGTCAGTTCGTGATATAGAATTTTCAATAATTTTTGTATTTTTTAAAGCAAGAGAGATCAAACAGCCATTTTTGAATATTTGGCGGTTTCGATGTCTCTTTTTTAGAACTGTCGGGAGGAAGTGTCAGCATCGAACTGGCCTTCCTTATTCTTCGACTACTCTATTACGGTTGCGCACATTTCACCAAGACTCACAGGGGACACCTCTTTTTACACCCATTCCCCTCATTGTATATTTCACAAACTC
>URUZ01000320.1 GCA_900551225.1 uncultured Clostridium sp. | reverse complement strand
TGTGTTCCTGGCGGTGATGTACGCGCCGACTTCAACAAAACTGTTTTCATCAAGCAATGCCGCGATGCGGCCGCTCGCTGAAGTTTGTGCTGAATTACTCATATTGCAGTCCTCCATAAAATAGTATTTTACAACTCATTTGGGCGGCGGCATAGGAGCCGCCGCCCAAACAATGCGAAAATCTTGCCGATTATAACTATATATTTAATCTGTGCAAATATCAAGGGATTTAAGGCAAAAAACGTGAAGGATTTAACAACTATTTTCGTTATGAACTACATAGTAAAAAACTTATCATGGATAACCTGCACAGCTTTTTCCGCATCTTTGCGGTCAACCAGCACAGATATTTTAATTTCACTGGTGGAAATCATGTTGATATTGATGCCTGCGTCATAGAGCGCCTCAAAAAGCTTGGCAGCCACGCCGGGATTGCCGATTACCCCCGCCCCAACCACAGATACCTTGGCCACGTCCGCGTTGGTCTCCAGTTTACTGAAGCGGATCCGCTCCCGGTTCTCCGTCAGCAGCCTGGATGCCAGCTCCAGGTCCGGCTCCGCCACTGTGAAGCAGATGTCCTTGCCCTCCTCATGGCCGATGCCCTGAAGGATAATGTCCACGTTGACATTGTGCTGTGCCAGCAGGGAAAATACCTTAAATGACGTTCCAATCTCATTGGGCACTCCCAGTAATGCAATTCTTGCGATATTTTTATCCTTTGCCACACTGCTGATATATGATTTCTCCATGCGCTTTGCAATCTCCTTTACCTTTGTACCCGGATTCCCGGAAAAGCTTGACAGAACTTCCAGATTCACATTATATTTCTTGGCCATCTCCACAGAGCGGTTGTGGAGGACCTGGGCTCCCAGAGTGGCCAGCTCCAGCATCTCATTGTATGTAACCTCCTCCAGCTTTCTGGCCCCATTCACGGTCCGGGGATCTGCGGTGTAAACGCCGTCCACATCGGTGTAGATCTGGCACAGGTCCGCGTGAAGGGACGCTGCCAGGGCTACGGCCGAGGTATCGGAACCGCCCCGGCCCAGGGTGGTGATGTCCTCATACCGGTTAATTCCCTGGAAACCGGTGATAATGACGATCTTGCGCTGGTCCAGCTCCGCCTCCACCCGCTCGGTGTCCACCTTCTTGATGCGCGCGTTCATGGACGCCGTGTTGGTCACCATGCCGGCCTGCCAGCCGGTCAGGGAGATCACCGGGTACCCCAGCGCCTCCACTGCCATGGCGCACAGGGATACTGAGATCTGCTCTCCCGTGGACAGCAGCATATCCATCTCCCTGGTAGATGCCTTGGGATTGATCTCCCTGGCCTTTTCAATCAGATCATCGGTTGTATCGCCCTGGGCGGACAATACCACCACTACCTGGTTCCCGGCCCGGTAGGTATCCGTGATAATCTTCGCCACATGGCGCAGCCGGCCGGCATCCGCCACGGAGCTTCCTCCGAATTTTTGTACAATCAGGCTCATATTGGTTCCTTTCCTCCGTGTTGATTCTTGATCGTGGGCGGCACGCGCAAAACGCGCCCCATTATAGAAAAAATAAGCGATGGCCATCCCGGTCACCGCTCATTCGGTCTTTCTCCCATAAAATATTTTACTCGGCATCAGCTGTTTGTCAATAGAATTTCCGGGCCGCAGCCCTTTTTACACGCATTTTTCCACTGTTTTCAGCAGTTCCCGCGCCGTGTCCGCCACATACAGACGGTTTCCGTGTTCTGCGGCATATCTGAGGTGCTCTTCGGCCTGATCCGTGTAACCCAGCTGAAGCTCCAGCCGTCCCAGATTGAGGCTGCGGACACACTGCTCCAGAGGCGTCTCTCCGGCCCGGGCCATGCCGCGGTACAGCAGCAGCGCCTTCTCCGGGTCATGGGCCTCAAGGGCCTCCGCCATGGCTGCGAAGTTCTCCCCATTGGCCAGGGCACGCTGCCTGTAGCGTTCCCCCCTGCGCCCTCTGATCCCCTCAGCGGCCCAGCGCAGCTCCTGAAGCTGTTCCCTCATCTCCTCAAAATCCCCCCGGTTGTAGCAGTATAACACCAGCACACTGCGGCAGTTCATGGCTTCCAGGGGCGTAAGCTCGCAGTTTAAGAGCCGGCCCGCCAGAAGGCGGCCTTCCTCCCACCGCCCCATATAGCACAGGGCCAGGGCAATGGACCCTACCTGGATTCCGCAGTTCATCTCCCGGACCTCCTGCTTGACCTGGGTCCGTTTCTCCATGGCCAGCGCAGCCTCATAGGCCAGGGCCGCATAGCGCCACGGATCACATCCCTGCTCCAGCACGCGGGCGGCCTTTCGCTGGGAGATGTTCATATACATGGCTGCAAACAGCGCCATACCAAGGGCCGAGGCCAATATCAGCAGATAAATGCCAAAGCCGTAACGGCCCAGTATTTTAAAGACAACTGCCAGAACCACCAGGACAATGGCCGCCGCCTGTATGTACTGGCCCGTTTTGATGGGCCTGGTCAATGCCTCCCGCTCCGCCTGGGTGGCCCGCTCCGTGATAAACGGCCCCGCCAGCTCCTGGACCGGGATTCTGAATGGATGTTTCATATTTGAAGCTCCTCCCTGTAACACGCCCTAGCGCTCATAGTGGATAATCATGTTCATCCATACCACGTCATCCCCCACATTCCTGTACCCATGGTCACAGTCCGCCCGAAAGCGCAGGGAATCTCCAGTTTCCAAACGGCAGGTCTCCCCTCCCGCCCGGACTTCCACAGTGCCGGAGAACACGGTCAGATACTCCTCGCAGCCTGCCAGATGCGGCTCCGCCTCCAGGGAACCGCCGGGCAGAATCTCGATGCGGTACGTCTCGAACGCACTGCCCGCCTCATAGGAGAACACCGGATGGTTGATATAGCGCCCCTCATCCTCCCTCAGAGGGGCAATGCTGTCGGCCCTCACCAGCTGGACCGCCCCGGAGGGGATCTCCACCAGGGAGGTAAAGGACACCTTCAGCCCGTTGGCGATCTTCCACAGCACGGATATGGTGGGGTTCACCTCCCCCCGCTCAATCTGTCCCAGCATGCTCTTGGACACCCCTGTCATGCGGGCCGCACTGTCCAGGCTCAGCTGCTTCTCCATACGGAGCCGTTTTACATTTTCAGATACAGCCATATTGATATCCATAAAAATGCTCTCCTTCAAATCATTGACATTATACTGCACAAGTATTATACTATAATGCACAAGGCACTATATCCCTCCGGCAGGCAGCCGCCGGGCAGGTATTCCAAACCATTCATATTAAAGAACAGGAGTGATTGACTATGAAATTCAGACCATCCAACCAGGCAGACACCGACAGAATCATGGAACTGATCCAGCAGGCCAAAGACCATCTGAAGCGCAGCGGCGTGGACCAATGGCAGAAGGGCTACCCGGACCGCGCTTCCATCCAGGCAGACACCGGCTCACAGACCGGTTACGTGATGACCGACGGCGGGACTGTGGTGGGCTACCTGTGCGTCTCTTTTGACGGTGAGGAGGCCTATGACCACATTGACGGGGCCTGGAAAAGCATCCAGGACTATGCCGTGGTACACCGAATGGCCATTGACGATGCCTGCAAAGGCCGGGGGCTGGCAGGCGCCATGATGGAATTCGCAGAGACGCTGTGCGCTCTGAGGGGTATCCACAGCATCAAGGTGGACACAGACATGGATAACCATGCCATGCGCCACATTTTAGAAAAAAATGGATACGAATACTGCGGCCTGATCCGGTTCGACAACAGCGACAAGATTGCATTTGAAAAGCTGCTGTAGCCCGGCCGGACATCCCTAATTGTCGAAATCATAGATATCCAGCCCGGTCAGCGCATCCAGCTGTGCCCCCCACTCCGGTGTGTTGTACAGCAGGATGCCGCCCTGGCCGCCGTCGCTGGTCATGAGAATCCGTTTGGGATTGCCCTGCTCCTTAAGCACCTGGTTCATGAACCCAAAGAAGTCAATATCCAGCCAGTCGTTGTTCACCTCCGCCTCGAAGGTGTAGGGCACGCCGTTATACTTAAAGGACAGGATCTGGATGCCCTCGTTGTTCTCATAGTCCACCTGGTCCGTATTCTCTTCAATATCCGTGATGGCAAACTCTCCGCCGCTGATGGATATGATACCGTACATCGCTTCGGAATACATGCTGCTGATATCGAACATTTCAAAGTCAAGGGCGTAGACCTGGTGGGTCGAGGTGGTCCCGTCTAAATCTTCACCGAAATGCTCGTATCCCATGTACATCAGAATTTCCCTGTAGCCATATGCAGGGTCTATGTCATAGTTGCCGCGCATGTATTCCTTGTACATCTCATCCCCCGCGTATTCCGACAGGTCCTGTACCAGGTCCTCCGGTACCGCAAGACCCATGGAACGCAGGTCCTCAGCCAGCTCCCTATAGCTCTTCTGCCCCCAGGCCAGATCCCCACTGTACGGCGTTTCTGCCACCGCAGCCGTGGTCTGCGAGCTCCCGGAACCTCCCATAAACGGCAGCATACCGAAGTCCTGTCCGGTTCTCACCCTGTTGCTTGTAAGGGTCATCATCACCAGAAATGCACCAAAACAAAGCTTTTCAAAAAACATATCCCATCCCCCCTGACTTTTCTTCTATCCTACCACATCTCCCTGGTCTTTTCCACGGTAAACTTTGTTCAGGGTAAATCCGCGGCCCCGCACCTCATTGATCTGGCTGACCACGATAAACGCCTCGGGGTCCATGTCCAGGATCAGCTGGTTCACCCTGGGCAGATCCCGGTTGGAAATGATAGCCATGACCATCTTCCATTCCTGGTGAAGGAAGCCTGTCTCCATGTGGATCAGGGAGGTGCCGCAGTCAACCCGCTCCCCCAGCACCCGGTTGATGTCCTCGAAACGTCCGCTGACCACCTTCACCTGGATTCTGGAGCCGCCCAGCATGAGCACCTTATCCAGTACCAGGGTGTATGCGAAGATCAGCAGAATGCCATATAGAATGGCAAATGTATCTGCCGCCGCCATCTGCAGCGCCAGGATCACGCAGTCGCACAGGTAGATGGTCATGGACACGCTGAAATTCATCTTTTTCTTCAGGATCAGCGCCGGTATGTCCATACCCCCGGTGGAGGCCCCCGCCCGCATCACAATGCCGATTCCCGCTCCGATCAGCAGGCCGGCGTAGAGCACCGCCACGATGCGCTCCTCCATCACAAAGCCGGTGACGCCAATACCCTCCAATACCCCCAGCATCAGAGGATAAATGATGGTGGAGAGCACCGTGGTCACCGCAAACTGTTTCCCCAGCACCCATGCACCGATCAGGAACATGGAAATGTTGAAAGCGGACACAAACAGGCTGATGGGAATCCCCGCCATCTGGTTGAAGAACAGGGCCAGCCCCGTGGTGCCCCCTGTGATCAGGTTGTTTGGTACAATAAACAGCGTCACCGCCAGGGCGTACAGCAGATTCCCCACTGCAATCTGGCCCACCTTCATCACGCCGCCTATCCATTTGTTCTGTGTATTCATTATCGTTTCTCCCTTTCCTGCTTTACTATAGTAAAATTTCCAATAAAAAAACGGCAGGATCTCTGCCGTTCATAATCTGCATTCAGTTGTGATTTTATCCGGACACACCGCCCTTTTTTATGTTGGTTCATCACTCTGCCTGATTTCCGATTGATTTTATAATTGGTACAAACGTATGGTAACACTGTTATTGGCGGGTGTCAATCATTTCCGGTCCGGACGGGCCCTTTTTCCGCTTTTCATATATGGCAGCTATGTCATGTATTCTGCGTTTCATTTCTGCGCGGATATGCGGCGGCTCTAAACACTCGCATTTATTCCCAAAACTGAAAAGAATACTGTAGTGGTATTCATTCTCTACGAAAGGAAAACTGACAATGTAATGCTCATCACCGTCCGGCGAAAAGTTCTCACTGGTGCAGTAATCAAGTACCCTGTCCATGATCGATCTATGGATACGGATTTTGATATATGTTTGCAGAGCCGGGTCAGTAAAATTCAGCTGCGGATTTTGATACTCCCGCGGCGTAAAAGATTCCTCTTGTATCTGCAGGTTTGATGTGCGGGAGAGTTTGAACAGGCGGAAATCATCTCTTTTATGGCAAAAGCCCTGCCAATACCAATGACCTCTTTTTAATACAAGCTGATATGGCTCAGCTGTCCGTACGGTTTTATTTCCGTGGCTGTCTGCATATTCAAATGAAAGCAGCCTGCTCTCCTGCAAAGCTGTCTGGATCATTTCAAAATTCGGCTGTATGTTCCTGTTACCCGTCCACGGGCTTAAATCTATATATATCTGGTTTGCTTTTACTTCAATGTCTTTCGCCCTGTCTGCGGGAACAAAACTCTTGACCTTCACAAGGGCATTTACCAGGTCATTGCCTCGTATCATATCGAAAAGGCTGGAGAGGCTCATCAAGATCGCGGAAAGGTCGGCCGCTGAAAAAACCTTTTTATCAATCTTGTATTTCTTCATGATCTCAAAGCCGCCGCCCACTCCCGATGTTGAGCATACAGGAATGCCCGCCATGTTGATCGTGTCTATGTCGCGGTAGATTGTGCGGGGTGAAACTTCAAACATATCTGCCAGCTCCTGTGCGCCTATGCGCTCTTTATCAAGGAGTATCATAATAATGCTAATGAGCCTGTCAACTTTCATCTGGTAGCCGCCTCTTAAATTATTTTATACCAGTTTAGATTATTGCCATACTGATGTCAACAATTACATGGTACAATAAAGCAGTAAACAAATCAATCTATCAATCAGGAGAAAACACCATGCAGAAGAAAGCCTTAGTAATCATTGATATTCAAAATGACATAACAAAGAACTATAAGGATATTATCGGCAATATCAATAAAGCGGTTGATTGGGCAGTTGACCATAATATTCTTGTTATTTATATCAGACATGAAAATTTATCAGCCGGCACAAGGACTTTTAAAACCAACACACCTGGGGCTGAATTGGCTTCGGACTTGAAAATAGCCTCTAATAACGTCTTTACTAAATACAAGGGAAACGCATTAACCAGTGAAGAATTTGCAGACTTTATCTGTAAAAATGAAATAAGTGAATTTTACTTAGCCGGAGCAGATGCTGTCGCCTGTGTTAAATCAACCTGTTACAATTTATGCAAGGCAAATTATAGTGTAAATGTCTTGTCGGATTGTATTACCAGCTATGATAAAAGGAAGATTGATGAAATGCTGCGTTATTATGAAAGTAAAGGTAGTAAGATTATT
>URUZ01000319.1 GCA_900551225.1 uncultured Clostridium sp. | reverse complement strand
AAATAGACCGGCGCAGCACCGGATGAGGCGCCGGACTCCCCACCTGCCCCGGAGTCCAGGGAAAAGAGAATATAAGGCAGCCAGCGGCGGACCTGTCCTTGTCCCGGCTTCCAATCTTCCTCCTGGCCCCGGCCGTTTCCCACGCCCAGCACATACTCCCTGTAATCTCCGGGAAGCAGTTCAAAATATCTCCACATCTCCCCTTCACCCTGCTCCTGCGGCACGCCCGCCGCCAGTTCCCGGCTCAGCACCGCCGCCCTGCGGACAAAGAGATACAGGGCCGTGACAGCAGACTCCGGCGACCGCTCCAGAGCCTTCTCAAACCAACGGTCGGACTGATCCCGGATGCCCAGCCACAGGCAGCGGAAAAACTCGCCCTGGGTTCCCTCCACATCAAACCAGCTTCCAAACTCCGAGAAATCCCAGTTGCCCAGCTGGGTTTGGAACCCGTTTTGAATGTACATACTGCAGTATGCCGCAAAGGCGAATGTAAAATCATCCATCCGTTTTTTTTCTACACAATTTTTATAATATTCTTCCAGTATTTCCACCAGCCGCAGCCGGTCCCAGGCGGCCTGCCCGGCTTTTGCACCGCCGCACTGCCCGAGAACCCGCTCCATCTCTCCAATCACGGCAATCACATTACTGTCCATGTACGATTCCCTTCGTTAATTTGTATATTGTTATTGTTGACATGTTTTAGGGGAAATATAATCAGAAAAAGAAATGGGCAGCCACGGCTGGTTGAAATCCAGCTGATTGACTGTCCATTGAGGGATAATGAATTAGTTTCTTATTGAATAAGTAATTGAAATTCGGTGATTTTATTGCACTTTGCGGCCAGTTTATGCCACTGTGTTAATACCTCCAGGTTCTGTTGGCTCATTATAGCGTCTCTCAGATCAGAAGGAACCGGGCCAAGTTCTTCCAGCAGCTCCAGTATGCTTACGGATTTGCCTTCAGCCAGGCCTGCCTGCTTGCCTTCCGCTATGCCTGCTAGTTTGCCTTCCGCGAACTTCTCCTCTCCCCGTACATCTAGGGCGTCCTCCATATTAAATTCTGTAAACAGCATATTCACCGCCTCCGTTCCATGCTCTCTCAGAAAATCTTCCAGAATCCTCTCCCTCCGGCAGTCCGCCATTGCCAGGATAATGGCGTCATCGCGGTTCATGCCCTCCCACTGGTGTGTCTTAATCTGCTGGACAAACCAGGAGTATTCGTAAAGGGGCCTGCACCGTTCCAGAATCGGGTGATTCACCGGCAGATTGATATTGATGATCCTCACAATTAATTCTAGCATAGGTGCATCTGTTTTTTCAAGGAATGCATCCGAAAGTTTCAGGATTTTTTCCGGCGGGAAATTTCTGTCCCCATTATAAAACACTAAAAACTCCGGCGTAGGTATCCCGATCATATTTGTCTTGTAAAGGTCTCTGGGCTCCACCAGCTTTTCCACGGTACGGCCATAGTAGATCACGTCCCGCAAGGGCATATTGGCGTTGACCGTGGACTGGTGCTCACTGATGACCAGAACCCGTTTCTTCGCCACAAATGCAAGATCATTTTTCCGCACCATAAACAGTACGCCCTGGAGTGTGGTAAACTCAATGTCATCCGGTGAGACCGTCTCCTCGTTCAACGCCGCATACAGCTTCGCCGCATTCTCAGCCTGCCCAAACAGGGTGGTAAATGCACTGGATTTGACCTCACGGTTTGTTGTTTCCTGTGTCTGCTGCTCCATAATAGCACCTCCGTATGTAATTTGATGATCTGATGAGAAATGTGTGCAGAATCTGCGTGAAATAAGAAGGGTCAGATCTCATTAGAATTGTAGGTTTATCATAGCAGGTTTTTGAGGGGATGTCTATAGGTGGTTTAGGGGCGGAAGGGGTACGCGGGCGGAGTTAGATGCATCCGTCCGTGAGAGGCAGGAGCTGTGGACGGGGAGGTTCGGGGACGGGTTACGGAGCCTCCCCGTCCACAGCTCCTGCCTCTCACCCTCTGGGGATAGGACCGCCCGCTGGCTCTTCCAGGCGCGGGGGATGAGAAAAGCGTCGTCAGCTGGGGGAATTCCTATTAATTGGGAAAAGATACGCAAGAACTAAGCTTTCAAAATGATTTTAAAAAAGAGAGCTGTAAAACAGGCCAATTTTAATTGGGGCCATTTTACAGCTCTCTTTCAGTTAGATTATTCATATTGTAAGAATCACTCTGTTGAATACCCTTACTTTTTCTTTCTCTATCTACCGCTGCGGATCTTTTCCTCAATCATCTCACGCAGCTGGTCCACCGTCTCACCCGGAGCCATATCCGCCTCGTCGATGACGATGTCTGCATATTTCTCGTAGTAAGGTACCCGCTCATTGTACAGATCTCTCAGAGTGAAGCCTGGTTTCAGAGCAACGCCGCGGTCCACTACGTTACCGATGCGTTTCTCCATCTCCTCATAGCTCATCTTGAGGTAAACTACCTCGCTGATCTCCTTCAGATGCTCCATGGCCTCTTTTCCGTAGATCACACTGCCTCCTGGGGCAATCACAGACTTTTTTACATCCAGCTCCCCGTTGATCTGGTTCTCTACCTTCAAAAAGCCATCCATTCCCTCTTCAGAGATGATCTCTTTCAGCAGTTTTCCCGTTTTTTCCTGGATCACAATATCTACATCCACAAAGGAATAGCCCAGCCGCTTCGCCAGCAGCACGCCAATGGTGCTCTTGCCGGATGACGGCATCCCGATCAATGTGATATTAGGTTTCATTACTTTGTCCTCCTGCCGCTTTTAGCCTGACCGCCGGATTTCCCTGGTTTGGCCGCGTAATCGTGCTTCTTAGCGCCGGAACCGGAATCCCACTTTTTAGCGGTGGAGGTGAACTCCTTTTTCTTTCCGCGGTCACCGTACTCTGACTTCCTGCCCTTATCTCCGTACTCAGCCTTCTTTCCCTTGTCTCCGTACTCAGCCTTCCTACCCTTATCTCCGTACTCAGCCTTCCTGCCCTTATCTCCGTACTCAGCCTTCCTGCCCTTGCCGCCATACTCTGACTTTTTCTCTTTATCCCCGTATTCCTTTTTCTTTCCCTTGCCCTCCGCTTTCTTCCCCCAGTCGTTTTCCTCCTGGTTCTTTTCGCTGGCCGCGTTTTCACGTTTACCGGGGATGTAGGCAGGGCTGCGCTTTTTGCCGCCGGATTTCTTCACGGAATAGCCGAAGCTGCCCAGCTTCTTCCCCAGCTCAAAGTATTCGCCGTGGGAATAGCTAACGAGACCTGCGGCGTTGAGGTTGAATTTCCCCCTGTCGCCCATGTACTGGTTGTCAATGGTCACGCCCACTACATTGGCGATGAACATGTCGTGGCTTCCCAGCTCTTTGACTTCCACTACCTTGCACTCCAGGTTCAGCGGACTCTCCTCAATCCCCGGAGCCTTCACATACCGGGAAGCCAGTGGGGTCAGGCGGGTCTCCTGGAACTTGTCCACGTTCTTGCCGGACTCCACACCACAGAAATCTGTGGCACGGATCAGCCGTTTATTTACCAGGTTGATGACAAATTCCCCTGTATCTTTGATGATTTTATGGGAATAACGCTCCTTGCGCACTGAGATTGATACCATCACAGGATCAGAACAGATGGTTCCCGCCCAGGCTACGGTGATAATATTGGGCTTCTCCCCCTCGCGGCCGCAGCTGATCATAACCACAGGCACCGGGTAAAGCATATTTGCTGGCTTCCAGTATTCTTTTGACATTATTTTTCCTTTCAGAGTACGTTAATAGGGGACTGCTAGTACCTCCCGGCATAAATACGCCGGGAGGTACTAGTTACGAATCAGCTCTGCTCCGCCAGCATAAGCTCCGGAATCAGCTGTTTCTTTCTGGATACCACGCCCGGCAGGCTGACCACCGGCTCCGGCTGGTCTGCCGCTTCCTCTGGGTCTAAGTGGAAGGCCCTGGCTGCCAGATGCACCGCGCCCTGTCCCTGGCACACCAGCTCTGTGGATTCCTTTAAAATGTTGGTCAGCATGAAGAAGATCATATCCAGCCCGTGCTCCTCATGTGCCTTCTGCATATAGGTCAGCATCCTGGGCTTCAAGGCCTGAAGCTCCTCCCCGTTCAGAGAAGTGATCTGCCCCACTCCAATGGTCAGCTTGCCTGATGTAAAGCGCTTGAAATCCTGGTAGAAGATCTCCTCATCCGTCTTGTCCTTCAGATTGCTGCCGGCTGAGAACATCTGAATGGCGTATTTCTCGATATCCAGCCCTGCGATTGCCGCCAGCTCCCTGGCCGCGCGCTCATCCACAGAGGTGCAGGTGGGAGAACGGAACAGCAGGGTATCGGAAACAATGGCGCTGCACAGCAGGCCGGCAATGTTCTTCTCCACCTCCACGCCTGCTTCCTTGTACATCTGGTACACAATGGTGGCCGTACAGCCCAGAGGCTGGTTACGGAAGAACACCGGCGCCATGGTCTGCACTGTGCCGAGGCGGTGATGGTCAATGATCTCCATGATCTCCGCATTCTCAATTCCGGCCACAGCCTGGCTCTTCTCGTTGTGGTCTACTAAAATCACCTGCTTGCCCTTGGCTCCCAACAGGTTCCGGCGGGAGATCAGACCAAGGTAACGTCCGTTTTTGTCCAGGATTGGGAAATCCCTGTGGCGTTTGCTGGCCATCACCTCCTTGATCTCGTCAATATAGTCGTCGCTGTTGAAGGTAATCAGATGCTCCCTGGTCATAAAGTAGCTGATGGGCATGCTCTGGTTGATCAGACGGGCCACTGTGTAAGTGTCGTAGGTGGTGGCAATCACTGTGGTACCGCGGTCCTGGGCAATCTTCTTGATGGTCATGGACACACCCGCGCCCTCGCACACAATGATACAGTCCGCTCCCATCTCAATGGCGCACAGCTGGGACTCATAGCGGTTGCCCAGAATCACCAGATCGTGTGGCTCAATATAAAATTCCATCAGATCCGGGTTGGCCGCCGCGATCAGCACCTTGCCCTGGTCAAAATATACGTCCGCGCTGCCCACGATCAGATCCGCTTCCAGTGTCTCAATGATATTGGAATACCGTGTGTGGGCCTTGGATAAAATGCTGCTGTCATAGATATTCATATAAGTCTTGGTGATGTCGCCCACTGTAATCAGGCCTTCCAGGGTTCCGTCCTCCCGCACAGAAGGGATGGTCACCACATTGTTCTCCTGCATCAGCTTCCAGGCCTTCTTAAGGGAGCTGTTGTCCGCCACGCCCTTGGTCTTGCGGATCTCGATGTCCTTGACCTGGGTTCTCACATCCTCCACCAGCTTGGGCGGCTCCATGCTGAAATAATCCAGCACAAACTGTGTCTCCCCGTTGATGTGGCCCGCCCTGCCCGGCACAAACTCATCCCCGGTCACTTTATGTTTTAAATTGGCATAACAAATGGCTGAGCAAATGGAATCCGTGTCCGGATTCCTGTGCCCGATCACTGTTGTTTTACGCTTTAATTCCTGTCCCATCTTCTCTCCTTCTTTCTATCACTGAATTCCGTGGGTTCTTAACTTTCATAATCTGTTTACATTACATTCATATTTCGTTCACATCTATTTTTTATACTATTTGTATAGAAAAGAAATGAAACAAACTTGCTGAATAGTAAAATTGCACATAGATTTTTCATAATTGCCCCGGCTGAGTAATCGCCGGGGTCTCCTCATGCTTATCGGTCATTCTTCCCTTCGTTCCAGTATATCAAACAGGCATCCTTTTTTCAAGCGAAAGGTAGGGGTGTTTGCTTTATCGTACAAAAGCGCAGGGCGCCCCTGGAAACCAGATGATGGCTCCCTGGACGCCCTGCGCCTGACGCTCAATTCCTAACCCAAATCATATTCTTTATCATATGTAATCACAGGCAGTGTCTCCGCCTCGCCGGAACCCACTTCCCCGGTCACATCCTGGTCATCGTCAATGAAGTAGATGGTCCCTCCTGTGATCTTGTACCGGTAGTCTCCATTTACCTTATAGCTCTTGCTGCTGGTCTGTACCTTGCCTGACTCGCTGACCAGATAGAGCTTGTCATTTACCTCAAAGACCTGATAGTCCGTGTCATCGTCAGCCTTCACCATGCGCCCGTTATAATAGAGGTAACCGTCCTGGGTTCCGCTGTAGCCCGCCCCCTTGTTGGAGCCGGAGCTGGCAAAATAGTAGGTATAGCTGTCCCCGCCGTCCTCGGACACGCCGGTCTGCCGTCCGGTGCGCATCTTCCCATCGCCGCTCTCAGGGCCAAAATACCCTGTCAGATCACCACCGCTGGTGCCGATCCGGATCAGCCCGGTATTCATGCACCCATATCCATCAAAGAAATAGGAGGTTCCGCTCACCTTGGTTGTGGCCTCGCTCATAGTATCTGCCGTGGTATCCAGATATGCCGGCACACCGCTGCTCTGGAAATAGTACCACTCTCCGTCCCCTTCCTGAGGCCCGTCATCCGAGTCAGCGCCGCTTATCTCAGAGGAATCATCACTGTCACCGGGATGCTCAGTCAGGTATTTCCACTGGCCCTTGGCCATGGTGCCGTCATTTTCATCGCCCAGGTATACGAACTTGGTAATACCCGTGCTGTCCCCGGCCTTTGCCTCGTTTACGGCGACCCATCCGGCAGCCATCACGCCGTTTTCATCAAAATAATATTTCTTATTATCAACAGTGACACTGGCATAGTTGCCGCTCTCCGCCTTTTTTGCCTTTCCGCTGGTCTGGAAGTAGAACCATTTTGCCGACTCTCCCGCCGTGGAGCAGGATGGGGATATGTCCCCCTCCTCCGGCTGCTCATCTTCATCATATTCCAGACAGCGCCAGCCGGTTTTCATGGCTCCATCGTTCTCATCGCCAAGGTAATAGATGTTGTCGTCCTCAAAATACCAGCCGGTATGCATTTTCCCATTGTCATCAAAACAGTATTTATAGTCGCCTATGGTCTTCCAGCCGTCCTTCTCAGCCTTGCCGCTGCTTCCCAGGTAATACCACCCCGGTTCCTTGCCGCTGCTCTCCTCTGTCATCTGAATCCATGAATTCTTAACCATGGCCCCGTCTGCGCCTGCATAGTAAGTATCGTCAATCCAAATGTCCGTGGCCATGCTTCCGTCGCTTCCCAGGTAAAACGAATTTTCCCCAGAAGTTTTCCATGTATTGGTCACATAATTACCACTAGTGCCTCCCGGCGTAAATACGTCGATATATAGTGCCTGATATCTGCGTCAGGTGTGCGTCTGCGGAGTGACGGCGTAGTGGGCGCTACGACTAACTTCGCAGGCGTGCT
>URUZ01000318.1 GCA_900551225.1 uncultured Clostridium sp. | reverse complement strand
GCAAATCATCAGGGCCTTAGAGACACGCTCTCCGTAACCAGGAGCCGGCCCCTCCGCTGTCCTCCCAGCCCCAACCTTCTTCTTTTCGCGGCCAACACCCCAGCCAACGTCCGCGTACCTTTCCACGCCTAAATCCCATCTACCCAAAATTCAGTAAAGAACCACTAATTACTTAGTGCGACAGCCCCTTAACTTCACCCTTTTATCTGCACTGCTTAAGAAAGCGTAATCCTGGTCCCGCTCTCCCCGATCATTGCCAGCGGAGCCTTCTCCAGGGACGCGATCACCGCGTTTCTCCCCTCTTTGCTGCCGGCGAATTCCATGGCTGCCTCCACCTTGGGAAGCATGCTGCCAGGTGCGAAATGGCCTTCCTCACACAGGCGTTTTGCCTCATCCACCGTGATGTGCACCAGCTCCTTCTGGTCCGGCTTGCCGTAGTTGACAGCCACCCGGTCCACTGCGGTGAGAATGAAGAGATAGTCCGCATTAACCAGCTCCGCCAGCTTGGCGGAAGCGAAGTCTTTGTCTATGACGGCAGGTACGCTGGCATAGTCCCCGTTCTCATCCAACACCACAGGGATGCCTCCGCCTCCGCAGGCGATGACGATGAATTCATGATCCAGCAGGTTCAGAATGGAGTCCCGCTCCGCGATGTCCACAGGCTTGGGGGAAGCCACCATCTGGCGGTAGCCTCTGCCTGCATCCTCCTTCATGTGGAGCATGGGGTTCTCCTCCATCATTTTCTTCGCCTCCTCCTCAGAATAGAAGCTTCCTATGGGCTTGGTGGGATTTAAAAATGCGGGGTCGTTCTGATCCACCACGATCTGGGTCACAACAGTGGCCACATGCCATGGCATGCCCTCGCGGCGCAGTTCTTTCTTGATCCCCTTCTGAAGATGGAATCCGATATATCCCTGGCTCATGGCCGTGCACTCCGGCAGGTCAAAGGCAGGAACCTTGTCATTTACCGCGCTGGCCGTGTCAAAGGCCTGGCGGATCATGCCCACCTGGGGCCCGTTTCCATGGCTGATGATGATCTCATGGCCCTGCTTGATCAGGCCGATCAGCGCCGGGGCAGCATTCTCAATCCGCTCCTGCTGCTCCTTGGGTGAGTTGCCCAGGGCATTTCCCCCAAGGGCAATTACAATTCTTGACATATCAAACCTCCTAGTTATGAGCACTTAGCGGCCTTGTTTTGGCCGCTTTCGTGCGATGCATATTATCCTTTTGTTTACGCCTTGGGCTGCTGCTGTGTGATGCAGTGGATATTACCGCCGCCCAGCAGGATTTCCCTGGCATAAAGCCCTACTACTTTTCTGCCCGGGAAGCACTCTTCCAGGGTCTTTTTAGCCAGCTCGTCATTGGGATCTCCGAACATTGGGAATACCACGCCGCCGTTTGCAATGTAGAAATTAGCGTAGGAAGCCGCCAGGCGGTCTCCCTCCATGCGGGGAAGGGTGCCGTCCACTGCATCCACGCCCTCGCTCTCCTCCTGTGTGATCAGGATGTTCTTCGGCAGCATGAGCTTGTGGATCTTCAGCTTGCGTCCCTTGGCATCAGTCTCTGTGCTCAGCACGGCATAGGCCTTCTGGCAGATGTCATACTGGGGATCTTCCTTGTCCTCGGTCCAGGCCAGGATCACTTCGCCGGGGGCAATGTAGTGGATGATATTGTCCACATGGCCGTTGGTCTCGTCATTGTAAATGCCGTAGGGAATCCAGATGATCTTCTCCAGGTTCAGGTACTCCTTCAGAACATTTTCAATCTCTTCCTTGGTCATCTGGGAGTTTCTGCCCTCGCTGAGCAGGCACTCTTCCGTCACGATCAATGTGCCCTCGCCATCCACATGGATGGAGCCGCCCTCCAGAATGAAGTCGTCCAGACGGTATCTGTCCTTGTTCTCAATATCGCAGACCTTTCTGGCCACGTGGTCGTCCTTGTCCCAGGGGAAGTACAGGCCGTCCACCAGGCCGCCCCAGGCGTTGAAGGACCAGTCCACGCCTCTGACCTCTGTCCCGTCGGTCACAAAGGTGGGGCCGCAGTCGCGGATCCAGGAGTCGTCGGTGGACATTTCCACCACACGCACTTCCTCGGGAAGCTGGCTTCTGGCATTGTCATACTGTGCGTTGCTGACGCACACGGTCACCGGCTCAAACTGGCTGATGGCTTTGGCCACCTCCACAAATACCTTCTGGGCGGGCTTGGCGCCCTGTCTCCAGTTGTCCGGTCTCTCAGGCCAGATGATCCAGCAGCCGTCATGGGGTTCAAATTCTCCGGGCATTCTGAAGCCGTCCTGTTTTGGGGTTGTTGTATATGTTTTCATGTGAAATACCTTCCTCTCTCTATTTTGAATTAAGGGTTACAGCTGGGCTGCTTTCTTGATACTGCCCGCTTTTTCAACACGTTTGCCTTTTCCGGCTGCCAGAATCTCTCCTACCGCAAAGAATACGACGGAACCGATTGTGATGGGCAGGACCTCGTTTAAGGTCTGGGGATCAAAGCTCATGGGTACTGCGATAAAGATCAGGGATACCACGATCATAATCATGGGAAGGGCTGCCAGCACCTTCAAAAATGCTGGGCTTCCGCCTACCTTGAAGGGGCGCTCCGTCTCCGGGTCAATGGTCCGCAGCTTGATAAATGCCGGGAACACAGGCAGGTATGCCAACAGGAACATTACCAGGTTCAGGGCGAAAAAGCTCCAGAACAGATCCTGGTTGGGCAGAATGGGGGCGATTACCACCACCACGCTGGCCACGATGCCGTTCATCACGGCAGCGCCCACCGGCATATCATTCTTACCGCTCTTTTTGGCAAATACTTTGGGCATGTCGCCCTGCTCCGCCGCATAGCTGGCCACATTGTTGACTCCCAGGGACCAGGAGATCATGTTGCCGAACAGCGTCAGGATAAACAGGATAGCCATGATGGAGATGAATAACCCCCCGGTTTTCCCGGTGAGCAGCTGAAGGCTGTCAATCAGGCCGCTGCTGGTGCTGACCTCCGCTGTGGGAATGGCCACGCCGATTCCGAATGCGGAGAATATGTAAATGGCTGCAATCACAAGGCCGCCCGACACGATTGCCTGGGGAATCTGCTTCTTGGGGTTCTCCATGTCTCCCGCAAAGGTACACACCACCTCAAAGCCCAGGAAGTTAAATAAAATAACGGATATAAATGACAGGCTCTTGGCGTCGAAGGAGGGCAGCAGGGAGGCCACCGTGTACTCATTGGCCACGCCGTGGGTCACTGCGCCGTAGATTCCGAGTCCGCCCACGATTACCGCCAGCAGCACCTTGATCATGGCGGCTCCGTTGAGAATCCACACGCTGTCGCATACGGGGAAGAAGCTGATTGCCACAATCACCCAGATAAACAGCAGCTCAATGATCAGGGATGGAACCAGGCCAATGGGCTGGCCGATGATGATTGACAGCATTTCCGGGCACATAACCGCCAGGGATGCCATCCACAGGGGGAAGTTGATCCAGTAATACCATGAGACCCTGGTGCCCCATTTCGCGCCGAAGGCCTTTCTCACCCAGTCGTAGAGGCCGCCGTCCCCATCGTAGGTGGTGCCCAGCTCCGAGGCGATCAGCCCGTAGGGCAGCAGGAAGGTGAGCATGAGGAATATCCACCAGAAATACTGGGAATTTCCTATCGCGGCCACCGGCGCCGCTGCCTCTGCCACGAATACCACGCAGATCACGGACAGGATCGCGTCAAAGAGTTTAAATTTTTTCTTACCTTGTGATTCAGCCATTTGTTAAGCCCCCTTCTTGAACTGTGCTTACAGTGCTTTCTTTAAGAATACTTCCAGATCTGCCTTTGCGTTGGCCTTCTCTTCCTCGCAGACCTTCTTCTCAGCCTGGTTCAGGAAATGTACCAGCAGGCCTCTCATAGCGGTCAGGCGGTTCTCAGCCTCGTCAAACACAACAGAATAGTCGGCGTCAATCACTTCATTTACAACCTCTTCCCCTCTGGAAGCTGGCAGGCAGTGCATGAATTTCACGTGGGGAGCCGCTTTTGCCATCATGGCTGGGCTTACCTGGTATTTGGGATAGAAGATCGCCAGTCTCTGCTCCTCGGAGAGCTCTGCGTCATACAGGCCATACCATACGTCTGTATATACGAAGTCTGCATCCTTTAAGGCCTCATCCTCATTGTCCGTAACCATCCAGGTGCCGCCGGATACCTTGCAGTTTGCCTCTGCAATGGCTCTGTGGTTCTCATTTAACTGGTAGCCCTTGGGTCCGAAGTGTACGAAATTCATACCCATCTTGGTGGTGATGAACATTAAGGAAGCGCATACCTGGGTAGCATCCCCAACGAATACCACCTTGCAGTCCTCCATCTTCTTGCCTACCGGCAAATGCTCGATCATTGTGCACAGGTCGCCCAGCTCCTGGGTGGGATGGTTGTAATCGGACATTCCGTTGATTACCGGAATAGTAGCGTTCTTAGCCAGATCAACCACGCTCTTGTGGCGGTCCACACGTGCCATCAGGATGTCCACCAGGCGGGAAAGCACTGCGCTGGTATCTTCTATTGTCTCATGGCCTCCCAGCTGGATCTGTCCGGGTGCAAGATACTGGGCATGGCCTCCCAGCTGCGCCATGGCGGTCTCAAAGGAAACCCTGGTTCTGGTGGATGACTGCTGGAAAATCATTCCTAAGGATTTGTTCTTTAATAATTGTGGATAGTAACCCGCCTTGATACATCTCTTGATCTTTAAGGAAAGGTTGACGATGGATAACAGCTCCTCCTTGGTAAATTCATTTGTGTCGATGAAATCTTTTACTGACATGTTTTTGTCCTCCTCATAATATAGTTTTTTGTTTTACCGGACCGGTGCTGCGGCTTTATGTCTGTGTCCGGCCCGGCGCCTTATGACCATATCTTAGCCCAGGCCGGCCGGGTTTAAAATCAGCCTGGAGATAGATTCCCAGGTTGAGAAAACCACCCCTGTCCGTCCGCCGGACGGTTGATTTTATTCAAACTTTTGTCATAATCTCTCTAAACTCTCCTAAACTTTTTATGCAATATGCACAGTTTTTCAGCCCTGGGGGAAAATAATCTATTTGCCATCTTTTCGATAATTTGTTATATTTTATATACCGCCGGAGGGCAGCAGAAACGCTGGTTTTGTCCACGGCAGGCAAACGGAGGTAACCCATGCAGATACCAATCTTCATCTACAACATTTTTCTCATCGTACTCTATACCGTTGTGCTTACATTTTCCGTATTCAATTACCGGCAGAAAAAAAGGCCGCTGTTCGCGGCCATGGCAGTTCTTTTCTTATTTTATATCTTTGACAATGTGATTATCTACATGACGGAGTTCCTGGACGGGTTCTCCATGCACTACGACCTGCAGTTCATGAGCGTGCCTGCATTTAAGACGCTGATATTCCTGACCACCAACTTCTGCCTGGCCACTATCCAATGGCTGGTGCTGACAGGCCGCCGCCAGGTCAGGGACATCTGGGCCCTGGTCATACTGGGCCTCAGCCTGCTGTTCATCCCCCTTGCGGGAAACGGGGCGCTGAAGGTCTGGCTATACTATCTTCCGGCCCAGCTGTTTACACTCTACTTAAGCCTCAGCGGACTTGTGTATCTCAAAAAGCACCCTGACGCTTTGGATCAGGAGATGTCCTCCTACCGGATGCTGCTCTGGATCACCTTGGTCTTCTCCCTGCTGATCCTGCTGGAAGATACGGTTGTCATCTTCTCCTTTGATGTGTACTCGGATATTCTGGTGAAGATCAATAACCGGAGCGTATCTGAGGATGTGCTCAGCATCATCTATTCCTTCTATGCCATCCGGTATCTGACCAGGGAGATCCAGGTTCCCCAGGTGGAAACCGGGGCGGATGAATGCGGGGCGGGGGATGAGATGGAAAGCGGGAGGACTGGTGAGACGGCTGGGCAGGTGGTGCCGGAGCCGGCAGCCGGGCAAAACGATACTGCGGTGCAGATGGCAGTCGGATCTGTAACGGGGAGGTCTGGGATATCCGGGACGGCCGCAGCGGCTGACATGGCCGCGCCGATGGCTTCCGGGGCCGGAGTTAACGGACCGGCTGCCGGGACGGCCGCCCCGCAGCCGGAGTCCGCCAACACCGCATTCCTTCACTTCGTCAACCACTACCAGCTGACCTCAAGGGAACAGGATATTCTCCGGGTTCTGCTGATGGACAGGAACAATCAGGAGATCAGCGATGCGCTGTACATCTCCATTGGGACCGTAAAAACCCACGTCCACAACATTTTCCAGAAGGTCAATGTGACCAAGCGCAGCCAGCTCTTAAAAATCTATTATGAATATCAAAAAGACATGCCGTGGTTATGATTGCGGCATGTCTCTACTTTTCTTCCGGCAGTTATTCTCCAAAAATTCCCTTTCAGTATTAAAATTAGTACAAAAAACAGCACCACAAATTGTCTAAACTGACAAAAGTGCCAATTTCCCTAAGCAAAATATTGATAAATTCTTGACATTTCCAGAAAATAAATATATTCTAAAAGTGAACTCATTCAGTTTGTGAATTTATTCATTTTTCAATTGCACATCCAGCCCCAACTGCCCATCCTCCTGAATCCAACGGTCAATGAGGATCAGGATATCATGCTTCACTGTCTCATCCTGGAAGAGGTAACCCACCTTTTTGCGCGTCACCTCTGAGTGGGAATACTGAATGGCGTCCAGTATGCTGGCATGGGACAAAAGGATGGTCTTGTCCGTATTGGGGCAAAACTGCTCCAGCAGGGCGGCTATTTGTTTTAAATAGCGCTGGGATACTTCCTTGACTATTTCATAGTTTTTTCCCACGGTCACCAGGTCTTCCTGGGCAGCCTCCGCCAGGCGGTTGGTCTTCTCATCCTGGTCGAAGGCATTGGAATTGTCGATGAGATAGTCCGCCAGCTCCCGGGGCGTCCGGATGGCCTTGATCTCCTCTATGGAGTGGCTGATGAAGGCCACGGCGTGCTCATTCCAGATTTCAGCCAGCACGTCCCGCTTAGTCTTATAGTGATTGTAAAAGGAACCTATAGAATAACCGGATTCCGTGACAATATCATGTACACTTGTATTTTTATAACCCTTTTCAAAAAAAAGCCGCAGGGCCGCAGACTTGATCTCCTGATGGGTCATTTCCGTTTTTTCTTTCTGGCGAAGGCTCATATGATTTCCCGCTTTCCGTTAAATTATTATTACAGTATTTAATTATAGCAGTAATGCCTCTTTTTGTGAAGAGCAGGCATTGAGCATAAAAAACGTCACTAAGTGCCAGTGG
>URUZ01000317.1 GCA_900551225.1 uncultured Clostridium sp. | reverse complement strand
GGCTCCTGGCGTTCCAGGAATGCGCTGGATACATAGGCTTCCTGCCCGTCATAGTTGATCACTGCCCAATCGTTGGAGTAGCGTTTCACATATTCCACTGTTGTCCCCTTAGGCAGCTGGACCAGGATCTTGCCGTCCTTGGACGGTTCCTTGCGGACATTCACGCCGCTGCCGGTGATCACATACACGCCGCCCACAGGTTCAGTGGGCTCTGTCTCCGGCTCCGCCGCTGGGGTGGACTCCGGCTCGCTGGGAGCCTCTGTGGTCACCTCCACTGTGCTGGGAGCGGTTGTCTCTTTTTTATCTTCCTTGCCGGGCATCAGGGCCTTGATCACCACGATCAGCAGGACCACCGCCAGCAGCGGTACAAGGAAACGCAGCACATAATATAAAGGTGATACATTCTTACGTTTCTTCTTGCGCTTGCCCGATGGGTGTCTCTGTCCCGAGGACGAAGGTCTGCGGGCCTGGGCAGAGTTCCTGGCCGGAGCGCGGCCTTGGGAAGCAGAACGGGCCTGGGCCGGACGGCGCTCGGCCGGTCTGGAAGCACCTCCCCGCACGCCTCCGCCTGCATATTCACTGGAGAATGCCTGAACCTCCTGAACCAGCAGCTGAAAGGCCTGGTTGGCGTCATAGGCGGTGTCATCGCCTTCATGGACTGCTTTGTTGCCCAGTATCCGTATATTGTGATAATGATCCCTTGTATTACGGGTGATCCATCTGCCCTCATACAGCTGGTCGATTGTATCTGAGAGATCCCCCTCAACTACACATGCTTTCTCTGCCATGCAGCGGACCATGCATTCCAGGGTCTGTCTGGATTTGACCATGGCCAGATTGTAATCCCTGTGCCCGATCAGGCGTTCCGTCTCTTTGACGCCCTGCTGGATCTGTCTCCATATGGTGTTGTTCTCCACGTTTGCCATATATGCACTCTCCTTCGTATCTTTATAAGTATGAAACATACTTTTTAATCTGAAAATCCGTACAGGAAGCGGCTTTGCCGCCCATTATGTATAGTATACTAGGTTTTTTTTGTTTTTGCATTATTATTTTGAAATTATTCAATAAAAATCTGAATATTAAGGAAAAAGTAAATTTTCTTGCAAATACATAGTGCCAATGCTAAAATTAAGGCTGTAGATACAAGAAATACAAGGATTTTTGAAAGGAAACGATCAAATGCGATTACGTCATATACAGGGCGCTGAGGAAAATATTGCATCCAGCCCCTATGTAGTCCAGAAGCCGGAGCAGAATAAGGGTGCCTGGGACAAATTGTTCGGCAACAGCAACCCAATTCACATCGAGGTGGGGATGGGCAAGGGACGGTTCATCATGGAGCTGGCCGCCCAGAATCCGGATATCAATTACATCGGAATCGAGCGCTACTCCAGCGTCCTGCTGAGGGCGCTCCAGAAACGCCAGGGACTGGAACTGGACAACATCTATTTTATGTGCATCGACGCCAAGACCCTGGGAGAGATCTTCGCCCCCGGGGAAGTGGACCGGATCTATCTGAATTTTTCCGATCCCTGGCCCAAGGACAGGCATGCCAAACGCCGCCTGACCTCCCCGGAATTCATGGCGGTCTATGACCTTGTGCTGGCAGCAGACGGCACTGTGGAATTCAAAACCGACAACCGCGGCCTCTTTGAATACTCCCTGGAGTCCATTCCCTCCGCCGGCTGGAATCTGGATGCCCAGACCTTTGACCTCCACCACAGTCCCATGGCAGAAGGCAATGTGATGACCGAATACGAGATGAAATTCAGCGCCGAGGGCAATCCCATCCACAAGCTGGTCGCCTCCCGCGTTCCAGGCGTTTCACAGCCATAAGCTGCATTTTCTGAATAAAATATTTCAGGTCCACGCACAATAAGGATTGGGGAGCCGTACACTGGCAGTAAGACATAAACTGCGGAGGCGGACATGGCTCTACCGGAGAAAATGACGCGCAGCCTGCTGCGTGCCACCAGCGATAAAACCGATCTGAACAAAAAGGTACTGCGCCTCAGGCGCTCATTCAAAGAAGTGGATAAAATTATCAATACCAAACCTAAAAAGGAATAAGAAAGGAATTTACTATGGAAATGAAATTTACCTCAGAGAACTTTGATACCCAGGTTTTAGACAGCAAAAAGACTGTTCTTGTAGACTTTTTCGCCGACTGGTGCGGCCCCTGCAAGATGATGGCCCCTGTTGTTGAAAAACTGGCCGAGGAGTACGAAGGCAAAGCCGTTGTGGGCAAGTTGAACGTAGACGACAGCAGTGATATCGCTGCGCGCTACGGCGTCATGTCCATCCCAACCCTCATCGTATTTAAAAATGGCCAGATCCTCGATAAATTCGTGGGCATAACCAGCAGACAGGATCTGGAAAAGGCCTTGGAGGGCTGATTCTTAAGACCTCTTAAACCTTTGTAAAATTTTTTTAAATTTTTTTCATAAAAAGGGTTGACTTTTTTATTGCCAAGCGATATACTAATGTCCGTGCCGCTGAGAAACACACACAGTTGCACAAGGACATGCGCCCTTAGCTCAGTTGGTAGAGCAGTAGACTCTTAATCTATTTGTCCGGGGTTCGAGCCCCCGAGGGCGCACTAAAAGGTCTGATTTTGCGGATATTGGAAGCCGCGGGGTCGGACTTTTTTTGTGCTGTTTAGACGGTGACCTCAAAGGCTGGTAAGGCTTTTGGGGTCCTTTTGCGTTTATAAATTATAATATCGTCTGATAAGGTGTTCCTTGTTTTCCTGTAAAAGTTGACATATAATTTATTATAATGCAGGGGGTAAGGAGGTACAGTATGAAAAAACAACTGATAATAGGTGTGGCAGGTGTTCTTTTAGGTTTAACCGTAGGCATAACAGGCTGTAAGTCCAGGGAATCAACACCTGTTGCGGCAGAGAGTTCCAGAGAAGAAGCCAGTAAAGATAAGCCCCCGGTGACAGAAAAAGCGCTTGGAAATATAAAAGAAAGCACAGAGCACAGTGTTGAAGAAAGTACAGATGTCAGCGTAAGTACAGAAGAAGTCCAAAGAGAGGCAGAATATATTCTGCCGGATTCATCTAATTATCTCTATAGCAGAGAAGAATTGGAAAGTTTTACAAAGGAACAGCTGCGTCTTGCCAGAAATGAAATCTATGCAAGACATGGACGAATATTCAAAGATTCTGATTTAAGCGATTATTTTGAAAGTATGGAATGGTATAATGGATACATAGAAGCTGAACAGTTTCAAGAAAGCCTGTTAAATCAAGTCGAACTCAAGAACCTGAACCTGTTGAAGACACTGGAAGGAGAAGCCGCAGACCGGCTGGCACGTTTAAGCCAGGCGCCTTATATGGAAGAATTTAATCATTTTGAGGCAACTCATAATGGCAGAAAAATAAACGAAAGACTTGCTTACGATGGGAGCGGCAGCATTAGCACTACAGATGAATCCAGGCTCATTATTCATGAGAATTATTATGAGGTAACACACTGTGTGATATTTGCAGATGAGGTTTACAGCAGAGACATTTTTGAGGGAAAGAAAGAAGGGGATATTGTCTGGTTTGAGGGTGAGAAGGCAACTGTTTTGAAAATAACGGCAAGAGAAAATGGTTTACGGAATATAGATATTGTATTTGTAAATAAGGAGGGCCATTCATCGGAACTCACGCCTGAAGGCTGGATGCCCATTAAAAGGCTTCAGGAAAATATAGAGGGCTTTTATTCAACCGAGGAAAATGATATATATGAGCCTACAGAGATTTTTTACAGGGGAAGCCTGTATTTTTCACGAAATGCCGTGGTTAGTGTAGGATTAGGCGAAATGGAAGGTAAAATAACTTCAAAAGAATATTTTGAGGTGACTGCAGCTAATCAATATCCGGAATTTGACAATGACGGGGAATGGCATGGATATGGACGTAAAGGTGGTTTGATGGAAGACGGAAGAATCCAGATGATGGGCAATTTTGAATATGATGAGAATGGATACATCACTAGTTTTACGGAGACCTCAAGAAACTGGATTGGATGAGAGCCAAGCATGGTCGCCGCTAAGTTGTTCAAAAAGCCCGCCAACGCCCAGCCAAATCATGGCAGGAAGGTCGCTGGCGGGTTGTCCGCATATTGTCTCTATCGCAGTGTCAGAATTTTAAAACCCTCTGCTTCCTTCCCCATCTGGCAGAGAAGGCATCTCATATTGCTCTCTTGCAGGCTGCCGTCCAATGTCAGCCGGACCTGCTGCTTTCCGTCACAGGCCTCCAACTCCATACGGTCAATGGAAATGCCGTTAAGCCTGGCCGCATCCAAGAACAGATTCAGATTGCTGTCCGCCTTTTGGCACTGAAAGCCAACCTCCACCTGGCTGTGGGGCATCTCTGTATGTAAGCCTGCGGCCTCAAGGGCGGCTGTAATAACCGCCTCCTGCATTCCTGTCAAAATCCCATACTGGTATCTGCGGCTGACGCTCATCAGATGCTTCAGAAAGGCAGTATACTCGCTGCGGATCAAGGGGTCCACATCCTCTGTCCGCTTCTCTATAATCTGGTTTTCCCGCTCCCCAGCAAATACATCCGCGCCCGTTTTGGACTTGGCTGCCGCCACGTGGCCGGCGCACTCCATTCTTCTTAAAAACAGCGGCTTTATCTGGGAATCCACCGCATCAATCTCAACCCGAACCTCATCTAATGTCATTTTCATTACCCTCCAATTTGTTTTCTGCTGCCGTCAGCCGATGATCATCGCACCCAGGGGATAGGTCACAAAGGTCAGCACCAGGATTGCCATGACTGCGAACACCCCTCCCCAGATGAACATAGACTTTGTATTAGTCCAGCCTGATCCGATGGCCACCGTATTGATGGTGCTCTGACCCGCCGGGGTCATGTTGCAGATAGCTGCTCCGATTCCCACCATGCAGACCACTGCTCCCACGCTGACGCTCCCCTCAGGAAGTGCTGTCAGAACGGACAGGGCTACTGCGCTCACAACGGTGGTTGTTACAATATTTGATGAGAAATTGGTCTCAATGATTGCCCAGGTCATAAAGAACAGGATCATCCCCATCACCGGCAGAGCCGCCGTCAGGGGAGCCAGGGAAGCAGTCAGCCAATCGCTGATACCAATATCTGAATTGGTCAGGCAGGAGCCCAGCCAGGTTGCCGCTCCGGTCATGAGAATACTGCCCCACAGGATTCCCTTGGTAGTTCCCTCCTTGAAGTTCATGATCCGCTCTCCGTCCACCTTTGTAATAAAGAGGATCACACAGCCCAGCAGTGGTGGCATAGCTGTGGACCAGCTGTTGATGGTGCTGTACACCTCAGGAAACACCCCTTTGATCAGGCTTGGTCCCACCCACAAAAATACGGTCAGTCCCATAACCCCCAGAATGATCTTCTCCCGCAGATCGGCCGCAGGTACGGTTCCTCTCAGGTCCATTGCATTTTCAGGATGAATGTCCGTTATATCATCGGGACGGTAGATAAACTTAAATACCAGGATCAGCAGTGCAATGAGCAGGATTCCCGTGGGAATTCCCATCGCCATAAACTGGAACTGGTTGACATCATTGCCTGTGGCCGCCGTATAATAGCCGATGGCCATGGTGGGCCACACATGTCCGATGGCCGTCATGCCAGAGGACAGGCTGATGCAGAAAGCGGTTCCCATCATGATCATGTTCCCTGTCTTGCCGCCCTTCTTAATGTCCAGCACCCTCAGGATATCTTCGAGGAAGGGCATAAACGCCACGAACAGCACCGATGGGGATACAAACAGCCCCATAAAAGTCACTGCCGCCAGAAGGAAGCACACAAAATACCAGGGGCCTCTGCGGGCAATTTTGTTGGTGATAAACGATACTGTGCACCGTCTCACAAAATTGGTCCTTGAGAGCGGGTAAACCAGCATAAACGTAAAGAGCAGAAACGCCACGGTGGAATTGCCAAAAGCCCCTGAAAAAGTTTTAGAGAAGCCAAAGGTAGGAATGAATCCCAGGGCCAGCACCGTAATCATGCTGGGCCAGTCAATGGAAATGCCGATCCACATCAGAAGGGAGCCGAAAAACACTCCCAGCACTCCAACTGCCTCCGCAGAAAGCCCCCCAAAGCCCGGTGTCAATCTGGACCCAATGATAATTACCAGAGCCAAAACGAGAAACACGGTATCTTTACTTATCTTCTTATTCATAATCATACTCCTTCTCATACCCTATTCGGAAAAATACTTGTCCATCACCTCTGCCGCCGGCATCTCAAGGCCTGTGTAGAGCTTAAACGCCTCCGCGCCCTGCCATAAGAGCATACCGATCCCCGGAATGATCTTACAGCCGGCGGCCTCGGCATCAACCAGCAGCTTTGTAGCGCGCGGATTATATACCACATCCGACACGGTCAGCCCGGGCCGGAATACACTGGCATCCTCAATCAGGCTCTGGCCATCCATGGGCTTCATACCCACGCGTGTGGCATTGGTGAAAATGTCGCTGTCTGCGATTTCACGGTAAAAGGTCTCCCGGTCTGCCAGATCATACAGATTCACCGCACAGTCCGGCACATGGGCACGTATTTTCTCCACCGTTGCCTCTGCGTTGGCATAGAAATCGTCCTTTAAGGCAAATATTGACATCTCCCTGACGCCTTCCAATGCACTGGTGATCTCAATTGCCGTGGCAGCGCCTCCTGAGCCTGCGATGGTCATCTTCTTTCCCGTGATATCAAAGCCGTTTTCCCGGCAGTTTCTCACCCAGCCCAGACCGTCCGTGTTGTGTCCCACCAGCCTGCCGTCCACATTCACCACCGTATTGACCGCGCCGATCAGCTCAGCCGCCCTGGACAGCTCATCACAGCAGGACAACGCCTGGGTCTTGCAGGGCATTGTAATGTTAAAACCCTTGACATTGAGAAGCTTCAGGGCCTTTATTGCCTCTGCAGTCTCCTCCTCCTTAATGTCATATGCCAGATAGGCGCAGTCGATTCCCAGTTTTTGGAAGCTATAGTTATACATTGCCGGCGAGCCGGAATGGTCCACAGGGCTTCCAATCAGGCAGAGCATCCTTGTATGTCCGTTGATCTCCATTGTATTTGTTCCTTTCTTCTATTTTCGGTTTTATAATTATACGGCAGTTATGATTTTTTGTAAATAAATTAAGGGAAGGCCTTGATGAATTAACTGGGGGCTTTCTGGGTTTTGGGGATGAGGTTGGCGTGGAAGGGTACGCGGACGTTGGCTGGTGTGTTGGCCGTGAAAAGAAGAAGGTTGGGGCTGGGAGGACAGCGGAGGGGCCGGCTCCTGGTTACGGAGAGC
>URUZ01000316.1 GCA_900551225.1 uncultured Clostridium sp. | reverse complement strand
CTACTGCGCCTGCCACTGTCACGGCGCAGAGGCCATTGACGTCATGCTGGAATGCGGTGTGCGGACCATTGAGCACGCCAGCCTGATAACGGAGGAGACCCTCAAGAAGATGAACGGGCGCAGGGACGTGGGGATTGTGCCCACTGTGGCTGTCACATCAGAAGAAGTGCTGGCCGCAGACGGGGAGGCCGGGGAAGTGCTGGAGCGGTTTGAAACAGTGAGGGAGCAGATGTATGAGTGCCTGGGGAGGGCAGGGGAGTATGATGTGCTGATCGGCTGGGGGACGGACATGTCTCTGGCGGCATATCAGAAGTATCCCTATGCTGAGTTTAAGACCAGGAAGGACCGGCTGGGATATGAGAATATCGAGATCCTGAAGCAGGCCACCATCAACAGCGCAAAGCTGATGATGATGGAGGACCAGATCGGTTCTGTGAGCGTGGGGAAATACGCGGATCTGATCGCTGTGGAGGGCGACCCGGCGGAGGACCTGTCGGTGATGTACAGAAAGCCCAGGCATGTGTTTAAGGGCGGGGTGAAGATCCGATAGAGGAAGCAAAAAGGATACCATAAGCGGTATCCTTTTTGAATCCTTCTTAACATTCCAGCTGGCACAGCAGCTGCTGCATCTGCTGTATCCCCTCCTTCTGTGATACGATAATCGCATCCAGCAGGGGGATCAATTCGGGGCAGAGGCGGAAGCGCAGGGCGTTCTCCGACATCTGGACAGCGCCTCTGTGGTGGGGGATCATCTCCCGGATGAAGTTGGTATCAATGTTGTTGTCAGTACATGCTGACTGCATCTCGCAGAACATATTGCTTATAATGGGATCATTTCCCCTTTTATAATAGAATACTTCCCTGGGATAGTTCATGCAGGACTGGCATCTCATGTATGCAGCTGTCATATTCTCGATGCTCTTCTCCTGGGAAGAGATAATATTCAGCGCGATATTCTGTAGTGCTATGTTGGTGGTAAAGCGCAGCAGGTTCTGGGACATTGCGATTGCAGCGCGGTGATGGGGGATCATCTGCCGGATAAAGCTGGCGGAAATGCTCTCAGTCACCATGACGGAGCTCATCTGATCCATCATCTCTTTAAGTGTACTCTGAAACTGATCAACATAAACGGTTGTATTGTTGCTTAATGGGCATGTGTTTGTCATATTTTCACCTCTTGCTATCATATGACAATGAGGCACGTCCTGTGTTGGCAGATTAATCAGGACAGTCCAGCCCGCTGTGGTAGGAATAATTCCCAATCTCATCCAAAAGCCGTTCCATGGAAACCGCGTCCACACTGGGGGTGCCGTCTATCATGGAATTGATCATATAGTAGATGGTGTTCAGCTTGGCCAGGGACTGCTTAAAGAGATCCGGGAAGGAGGACTTGGAGGCAATCTGCCTATTCCAGGGATTGCACCAGGTTTCATGGTGCAGGTTCAGGCTCCAGGAGGGGTCCTCCACCATGTCTGTCACCAGCTTCCTGGCCGCCACGGAGTCCTTCATGAATATGTTCTCTATGAATTCGATCTTGTTCTTTTTTCTGCCGTGGGGGTCCGCAAGGGTGCGGCAGCCGAAACGGATGGCCAGAATGGACCGGTGGACCATCCGGGCAGTGACCCGGTAATTGTTGCGGTAGCTCAGCGGATAGTAGGTTTCGTTGATGCACTGGGACAGGAACCGGGAGATGAACTGTATCTCCATGCCGTTTAAGCAGATGGTGGCCGCCTGGTTGAACTGGGACGGCTTCTTCTTTTTATACTTGTGCAGCAGCAGGGCATCGATATCATTTTCCAGCTGGGCGTGGCGGCCGTGGTAATAGCCGTTGGGGTTCTTCACATCATACTCAATCCTGCCGTAGACATAGGGATGGCAGATGGAATCGCCCACATAGTGGCACAGAAAACCGCACACAAAGGCCAGGCCTTCCTCTCTCTGCTGACGGGATTCAATCCTGGTCAGATTGTCAAAACAGCAGCGGAAAAATGCATTGACCATGTGCTCATGCATATGGGAACCTACATTGCGGTGGTCCCGGTGACGCAGGACAGGAAGGTTGTAGAAAAATATATCCGGCCCCTGTAATCCTAGTTGGTACAACCAGCGGTATTTGGCAATAATAAATTTCAAAGACGTCTGGGGCATATCATTGTATGCTTTCATGCCCAAAATATAATGAGTGGTAAAACCTGGCATTGGCATACCTCTTTTCTTCTAAGCTGTCTTATATTTTACCACAAAACAGGCCGAAATGCGAGGTTCAAAACATAGAAAATTCTGTTAGCTGTCATAGTCAGGCCCTGGATCGAATAAGACATTTAGTAAGGACAGCGGCAGAAGGTAAATAAGAATGGCGTTTTTAGAGCAGATACATCAGATGGTTTGGGGTCCGTGGACCCTTTTGGCATTTCTGGGAATTGGTGTGTTTTACAGTATAAAAAGCCGCCTGTTCCAGATCCGCGGATTTTCCTATTGGTGGAGAGAAACCGTGGGAAGCCTGGGAAAGAGCAGTAAACGGCTGGAAAATGAAAAAAATGAGAAAAAGGGAATCAGCCAGTTCCAGTCAGTGTGCACAGCCCTGGCAGCTACTGTGGGCACGGGCAATATTGCAGGCGTGGCAACTGCGCTGACAGCCGGGGGACCGGGTGCCCTGTTCTGGATGTGGATCTCAGCCCTGATCGGCATGATCAGCGCCTATGCGGAGACCGTGCTGGGTCTGCGCTACCGCTACACGGATGAAGAAGGCCACTACATGTGCGGCCCCTTTGTATACATGGAGCGCGGCCTGGGCATCAAATGGATGGGCGTGGCCTACGGCCTGCTCTGCCTGATGTCCTCCCTAGGAATGGGGAGCATGGTGCAGTCCAACTCCGCGGTTGGGACCATGGCCTACAGCTGGAAGGTGCCTGCCATGGCAGGAGGTATTGTACTGACCCTGCTGATCATGCTGGTGATCTGCGGCGGCATCGGACGGATCGGCAGTGTGGCGGAGATGCTGGTGCCTGCGGCATCGGGTATCTACATTGTATTTTCACTGGTGGTGATCTTCTCCTGCTATGACCGTCTGCCGGCCACCTTTGCCGCCATTTTCCGCTCTGCCTTTTCACCATCCGCAGCGGTGGGAGGCGCCGCGGGTTACGGGATCAGCCGGAGCCTGCGCTACGGAATGGCAAGGGGGGTGTTCTCCAACGAGGCGGGCCTGGGCACCCTGGCTATTCTCCACGGGGCGGCCGAGGACCCGGCGCCTGAGAAACAGGGAATGTGGGCCATGTTTGAGGTGTTCTTCGACACAATCGTGCTCTGCACGCTGACAGCCCTGGTGATATTGTGCATGACGGATTCCATGCCCGAGAACATCCCGTATGAGGGCGCGGCCCTGGCCTCCTGGTGCTTCAGGGGAAGGATCGGGATGGCGGGAGAGTACCTGGTGTCCGGGTCCATGGTGGTGTTCGCCTTCGCCACAATGATTGCCTGGTTCTATCTGGGGCGGCAGGCAGCCTCCTATGTTGCCGGGGCATTGAGCGTGGGGGAAAAGGGGCGGAAACGCTTCGTGAACCGGATCTATCCGGCGCTTTACCTGGCGGCAGTGTTCGCAGGAAGCGTGGGACGGCTGGAGGTGGTATGGACTTTGTCCGATATATGGAACGGCCTGATGGCATTTCCCAACCTGACAGCCCTGCTGTTCCTCAGCAGCCAGGTGATTGTGCCTAATTGGAAAAAGAGGTAATAGACGTATCATCGGGATGGATGATACGTCTTTTTAAAAAAAGTATTATTAAAGGGAGGAGAGCTGATAATCACTTATCAGCTCGAGTATTATGAAAAAAATCTTGTAAGCGTTTTTAGGTTAGCCGTTATCTCTAACTGACTATGGTTAAAGTATATCCAGTAAACATGAATAGTTCGTGTTGATTGTGTAAAGTGTTTTTGAATGTTTTATGAACGAAATATGAATAGGGGGTACAGCGCCCCAAAGTGATAAATGTGAAGTTGTATTTAGTACGGTATGAATATATAATGGAAGAAAATATAAATTAGGGGGATTATCATGAAACGTATTAAGATTATATTTATGACGGTTTTTCTGTCATCCATGTTTTCAGTACAAGCGTTGGCGGGGTGGATACCAGCGGAAAATGAGCAGTGGAGATATGAACAGGATGGGCACTATTTAAGCAGCCAATGGATTGAGGAACAGAATAATTGGTATTATCTGGATGTCAATGGTATCATGCTTAAAAATATTACAGAGAACATTGGAGGTGTAGAGTATACTTTTGATGATACGGGAAGCTGCGTTAATCCGGATGGTACTGGCGTTGTGACGTGGAATATATATACGAATGCTGAAGCGGGTTATTCTATAAAAATTCCATCTGACGTGACAACAGATGCTTTTGATGGTGCTACAGATACTTTTGATATAAGCTCGTCCAATATGATGATTAGCATTTATGGCTATGTAATACCTCAAAATCTGGATCCTGTAACATATGCAACTTATTTTGAAATGGGTTTTTACGATAGTTTGAACGGAAAATTATCTTTAGTTGATAAGACAGAGGTGCAACTGGGAGGACTCACTTTTTATAAGACCCGGTATACCCAAAATGGAAGTATTAATATGGATACATATTCTTGCTCCCAAAACCAGAAGCTAATTTTTATAGCCACCATGTATGTGCCATCAACTCAGGAAAAAGTTCAGGAAATTTTAAATACCTTGACCAGTCCATAACAATATGGACAAGATTTCAACTAACATAAACCAGCGACTACATTGCAATTCACAAGATACAATAAAAAATGGGTGACAAGAACCATTGGCCACTAACCGATAATCAGCATTTTGTAACATTTTTACATTTCTACTGTCCCGGCGGTAAAATACATGATATAATAATCTCAGATTTGGTTACGAAGATAAAACGGTGAAGGAGCTGAAGACATGAGATTAGTAACACGTTCTGATTTCGATGGCCTGGTTTGCGGCGCTCTGCTAAAAGAGGCGGGCGTCATTGACCATTGGAAATTTGCACATCCCAAGGACATTCAGGATGGTCTGGTGGAGGTCACGGAGGAGGACTGTCTGGCAAATGTACCCTATGCCCAGGGCTGCGGACTGTGGTTTGACCACCACTCCAGCGAGTATGAGAGACTGCAGCTGGAAGGTAAGTACAAGGGTGAGAGCCGCATCGCTCCGTCCTGTGCAAGGATTATATACGACTATTACGGGGGGAATGAGCGTTTCGCCCATTTTAACGAGATGATGGAGGCAGTGGACAAGGTGGATTCCGGCAGCCTCACAATCGATGAGGTTCAGAATCCCAAGGGCTGGATTCTGATCGGGTTCCTGATGGACCCCAGGACGGGCCTTGGCCGCTGGAGGAACTTTACAATCTCCAATTATCAGCTGATGGAGCGCTTGATTGACGCCTGCCGCACCATGGATACCCAGGAGATCCTGGATCTGCCGGATGTGAAGGAGCGGATTGAGGTCTATTTTGAACAGAACGAGAAATTCAAGGACATGATTGCAAAATATACGCGGACGGAAAAGGATGTGATTGTTACGGACCTGCGTGGCGTGGACCCCATCTACACCGGCAACCGTTTCCTGATCTACAGCATGTACCCTGAGCAGAACATCTCTGCCTGGATTGTAAACGGCAAGGGCGGGGCAGGCTGCTCTGTGGCAGTGGGCTACAGCATACTGAACCGGACTTCTGACATTGATGTGGGAAGCCTGATGCTTAAGTATGGCGGCGGCGGACACAAGGCGGTGGGAACCTGCCAGTTCAGCGATGATACAATGGAGGCGCAGCTGCCCAGGCTTTTGGATGAACTGATCAATAACTGATCAATAAAACGGTATAGCAAAACCCCTGGGGCTCAGGCCTCAGGGGTTTTCAGATAGAAAAGGGAGGAGCCGGTCAGGATTGCTCCCGCCGGCTTGTATTATGAAAAAAATCTTATAAGCAATTTCCTTTACAAGACATAGTATAACCAGTAAATATGAGCAGTTCATAGATGAAATGTGAACGGTTTGTAATAAAATTGTGAATATCCTTTTTTTGAAGAAAATCACCTGGCAGCCAGAGTGTTTATGAACACCAGATAACAGCCGAAATCGCCCACACGTTTCCTGTTATAGGCATCGTCCTCCTCATAACCCAGCGCATTCCGCCAGGCGGCCGGTCTGCCCTGCAGGCTCAGATATTTTGCCAGCTGGTTGAATTTCACGATGAGGGAATTGTGGCAGGATGTGCGGCTGGAGTCCCTGTCCATCCGTTCTTCTCTGGTCCACAGCAGCCAGCCTGCGCGGATGGCTGCATATCTGGTGGCTGTTTCAATCAGCTCCCTGTACAGGTCCAGGGCGTCTTTATCATTTCCGATCTCATGGATCAGCTCCTTATGCAGTCCGGCCATGTTCTCCATGGACAGGCTTTTTGCCATAGGCAGGTAGTCCTCATAAGCAGGAATCATGTTACACCTCCGAATTGGTTGATAGCGTTCATTGTATCACAACATCTGGGTATATAAAAGGTGCCGCGGCCCCATCTTTCAATAAAAACCTTCCCTACGGTAGAAAAAGAGTTCAAGTTGTGGTAAAATGCCTCAAGACAGATGATACACGGAAAGGGTTTTGAAAATGACGGGACATGGGAAAGCGGGGACCTGGCTGGCTGGGTTACTGGCTGCGGGAATCACAATATATTCGGCGTGGATGCTGATAGGCACAGGCGTGCTGTCCTGGCATGTAAGACAGGCGGAGTCTGTGAAAATGCTGATTGAATTCCTGGCGGTCTGGCTGGCGCTGGCCCTGCTCTTTTTTTATGGGACAAGCCGCTGGGTGCGGCTGGCCGGCCTGGCAGTGCTGGGGCTAGGCCTGGCCTGGCTCCACGCAGTGTTTTTGCCGGTGGTGCTGGCAGGGCTTTATACCGGGTATCTGGTGCTGGGCGGCAGACTGTGCGGACAGGCATTTTTAAGACGGAAGCTCAGCATACCCTGGGCCTTTACAGCGGGCAGTGCAGTGACAGTGACCGTGTTCTGCCTGATGTCCCTGGTGCACCAGGGAAGCATCGGGAAAATGCGGCTTTGGGTGCTGGTAAGCGGAGCGCTTCTCCTAGTGTGGTATGGGATAAATGGAGATTGGAAAAAATTGGGAGAAGGTGAGGACGGCCCCGGCAGATGTATGGTCAGCGGCGGACGTATGGCCAGCGGCGGACGTATGGTCAGCGGCGGAAATGCGGTCAGCGGCGGAAGTGCGGTCAGCGGTGGATGTGCGGTCAGCGGTG
>URUZ01000315.1 GCA_900551225.1 uncultured Clostridium sp. | reverse complement strand
GTATTATTTTGTGTTATACTATGTAAGCATGTATACACAGAGGTAAAACTATTAAAGAAAGAGGGTTAGAATTCCATGGGTTTGGCAACTTTTAAGGGCGGCATTCATCCATACGAGGGTAAAGAGCTGTCGGAGAACAAACCGGTACAGGTTCTGGAACCTAAGGGCGATCTGGTGTACCCAATGTCCCAGCACATCGGCGCACCGGCGAAGCCATTGGTCGCAGTGGGCGACTACATACTGGCTGGCCAGAAGATCGGCGAAGCAGGAGGATTCATCTCCGCCAATGTCCTGGCTTCCGTATCCGGCAAAGTGAAGGCCATCGAACCAAGGCGTATGGCAAACGGCGCAATGGTACTTTCCATTGTGGTGGAAAATGATGGAGAATACAAGACAGTTGAGGGCATTGGAGCAGACCGCGATCCATCGGCACTGTCCAAACAGGAGATCCGTGATATTGTAAAAGAGGCAGGAATTGTGGGTCTTGGCGGCGCAGGCTTCCCGACTCACGTAAAACTTTCGCCTAAAGATGAAAATGCAATCGAGTACATCCTGGTTAACGGCGCAGAGTGCGAACCGTACCTGACCAGCGATTACCGCATGATGCTGGAAGAGCCGGAGAAGATCGTAGGCGGCCTGAAGGTGATCCTGCAGCTGTTTGACAATGCCAAGGGGGTAATTGGCATTGAGAACAACAAGCCGGAGGCCATCGCTAAGCTTACGGAGATGGTGAAGAACGAGCCACGCATCACAGTATGTCCCCTGCAGACCAAATATCCTCAGGGCGGTGAGCGTTCCCTGATCTATGCGGCTACAGGAAGAAAAGTAAATTCCTCCATGCTTCCGGCAGATGCAGGCTGCATCGTGGACAACGTGGATACGGTTATTTCTATTTACATGGCTGTCTGTAAGTCAACTCCCCTGATGCGCAAGATCATCACAGTGACAGGCGACGCCATTACAGATCCCAGGAACTTCAGCGTGAAGCTGGGAACCAACTATCAGGAACTGCTGGAGGCCGCGGGCGGCTTCAAGTCGGAGCCTGAGAAGGTGCTGTCCGGCGGTCCTATGATGGGCCAGGCATTGTTCGATTTAAATATTCCGGTGAGCAAGACGTCTTCCGCTTTGACCTGCTTTACCAAGGACCAGGTGTCGGCCATGGAGCCTTCTCCTTGTATCCGCTGTGGCAAATGCGTCAGCGTATGTCCCAGCAGCATCATTCCGGTGATGATGATGCAGGCGGCGCTTCACAACGACTGCGAGGCATTTGAGAAGTACAACGGCATGGAGTGCATGGAGTGCGGAAGCTGCACCTTCGTATGCCCGGCCAAGCGTCCGCTGACACAGGCATTTAAGGAAATGCGTAAAACAGTTGCGGCTAACCGCAGGAAGAAAGGGTAGGAGGGGACAAACGTCATGACTAATTTATTAAATGTATCATCATCCCCGCATGTGAGAAGCAGTGAGACCACCCACAGCATCATGATGGACGTGGCGATTGCCATGCTGCCTGCAACTGCCTTTGGCGTGTATCACTTTGGCTTCCATGCATTTGCGGTGCTGGTTGTAACAATCGCGGCATGTATTCTCAGTGAATACGCATATGAGAAGTTTATGAAGCTTCCCATCACCATCAGCGACTGCAGCGCCCTGGTAACAGGCATGATCCTGGGCCTTAACATGCCCCCCCAGATCCCGGTGTGGATGCCGGCGCTGGGCGGTATATTTGCAATCATTGTTGTAAAGCAGCTGTACGGCGGCCTGGGACAGAACTTTATGAACCCGGCTCTGGCGGCCCGCTGCTTCCTGCTGATCTCCTTTGCAGGCAAGATGACCAACTTCAGCTACAGCGGATTCGACGGCGTGTCCGGTGCGACACCTCTGGCTACCTTAAAGAGCGGCGGCGTGGTGGATGTGCCTGCCATGTTCGTAGGTAATATCCCCGGAACCATCGGTGAGGTATCCGTGATTGCCCTGCTTCTGGGCGCAGCTTATATGCTGGTTAAGAAGGTCATCACCATCCGCATTCCGGCGGCATACATAATCACCTTCCTGGTATTTATTGTGCTGTTTGGCGGACATGGACTGGATTTCAACTTTATCGCAGCCCACCTGTGCGGCGGCGGCCTGATCTTCGGTGCGTTCTTCATGGCTACCGACTATGTGACCAGCCCGATCACACCGAAGGGACAGATCCTCTTCGGAGTGCTGCTGGGAATTCTCACCGGATTGTTCCGTCTCTTCGGCGGCTCTGCGGAGGGCGTATCCTATGCCATCATCATCAGCAATATCTTAGTTCCGCTGATTGAGAAAATCACCCTTCCCAAAGCATTTGGAAAGGAGGGCAAGTAATTATGAGTAAAGCAGGATTTATGAAAGATGCAGTGATTCTGTGTGTCATCACCTTGATTTCCGGCACCTTGCTGGGCGGTGTATACCAGCTGACCAAGAAGCCCATCGAGCTGGCCACAATCGCTGCCAACAACAAGGCGTACAGGGCGGTATTTGAAGGAGCAGAGACCTTTGATCCGGACGACACCCTGACAGCGGCCGTTGAGGGCTGCAACGCAGACCTGGCAGGCATGAACTACGGCGGCGTGGCCGTGGACAACGTGCTGGTTGCCAAGGATGCAAACGGCGCCCAGATGGGCTATGTGATTAACTCCCACTCCAACGACAGCTACGGCGGCGTCATTAAGATCTCCGTGGGCCTGGCAGAGGACGGCACGGTCAAGGGGATTGAGTTCCTGGAGATCAGTGATACTCCCGGCCTGGGCTTAAAAGCCAAGGAGCCTGCATTTAAGGACCAGTTTAACGGCAAGACAGCAGAGTCCTTAAGCGTGGTCAAGGGCGGAAACGCCAACGATGAGCAGATCAATGCCATCAGCGGCGCAACCATCACGTCGGCAGCAACAACCAACGCAGTCAATGCAGCGTTATATTATCTGCATAACTGTGTGAATGAATAGGAGGTGGGATCATGAATAAATGTACAGAACGTTTATATAACGGTATTGTGAAAGAGAACCCTACCTTTGTCCTGATGCTTGGTATGTGTCCGACCCTGGCTGTTACCACTTCAGCCATCAACGGCCTTGGTATGGGCCTTTCCACAACCGCAGTTTTAATGTTTTCCAATATGATCATTTCCGCACTGCGCAAGATTATACCCGACCGCGTGCGTATTCCGGCTTACATCGTAATCGTGGCGACACTGGTTACCGCTGTGCAGCTGCTGCTTCAGGCCTATGTACAGAGTCTGTATTCCGCGCTGGGTATCTACATTCCCCTGATCGTGGTTAACTGTATTATCCTGGGCCGTGCCGAGTCCTACGCTTCCAAGAACGGAGTGGGGGCCTCCACATTTGACGGTATCGGCATGGGCCTGGGCTTTACACTGGCTCTGACCTGTATCGGTCTGGTCCGTGAGCTTCTGGGCGCAGGCGCGGTGTTCGGCTACACTGTGATCCCTGAGGAGTACAACATTGCCATCTTCGTTCTGGCTCCCGGCGCATTCTTCGTGCTGGCGGTGCTGACAGCCCTGCAGAACAAGTTCAAGGCTCCGTCCGCAACAAACGGTTCCGCACCACAGTCCAAGCTGGCATGCGGCGGTAACTGTTCTTCCTGTACCGGTTCCTCCTGTATGGCTAACCATCAGATCCTGGATACCAGAAAACGTCAGGCAGAGGAAGACGCCCTGGCCAAGAAGAAGGCGGCTGTGGCCAAGAAGGAAGCGGAGTTAAAGGCAGCAACTGAGAAGAAAGAAAATTAGGAGGGTGGATAGATGAAAGAATTATTATTGATTGCAATCGGTTCCGCTCTGGTTAATAACGTTGTTTTAAGCCAGTTCTTAGGCCTTTGTCCATTCCTCGGTGTATCCAAGAAGGTAGAGACGTCAGCCGGCATGGGTGCGGCCGTTGTCTTCGTTATAACCATTGCGTCCGCTGTGACCAGCCTGATTTATGACGGAATTCTGGCCAACAGCTATCTGATTGAAAAGTTAAATGTGGATCTGAGATTCCTGCAGACCATTGTGTTTATCCTGGTAATTGCAGCACTGGTTCAGTTCGTGGAGATGTTCCTGAAGAAGGCCATGCCGTCTCTGTATGAGGCGCTGGGCGTATATCTTCCTCTGATCACCACCAACTGCGCGGTTCTGGGTGTTGCCCTGACAAATGTGACGAAATCCTACAACTTTGTGGAGAGCGTTGTCAACGGTATCGGCATTTCCGTGGGCTTCCTCATTGCCATTGTCATGCTGGCAGGTGTCCGTGAGAAGATTGAATACAATGATGTGCCTTATACATTCCAGGGTTCCCCCATTGTACTGATCACTTCCGGACTGATGGCAATCGCATTTTTCGGATTTTCCGGATTAATATAGAAGGAGGAGAAGGAAAATGGTAATGAGTATTGTTTTTGCGGCGGCAGTGGTCGGCATCTTAGGTATTCTAATTGGTGTCTTTCTGGGCATTGCCAGTGAGAAGTTTAAAGTAGAAGTAGACGAAAAAGAGATTCTGGTCCGCAACGAGCTGCCGGGCAACAACTGCGGCGGCTGTGGATACGCAGGCTGTGACGCCCTGGCTAAGGCCATCGCGGCAGGCCAGGCGGACGTGGGTGCATGTCCTGTGGGCGGCACTCCCGTGGCGGAGAAGATCGGTGAGATCATGGGTGTGGCCGGCGGCGCTTCCGACAAAAAGGTGGCTTTCGTCAAATGTTCCGGCACCTGTGACAAAACCAAGGTTCAGTACAATTACTACGGTGTGGATGACTGCCGCAAGGTTTCCGTTGTTCCGGGAGCCGGAGAAAAGGCGTGTACCACAGGCTGCATGGGCTATGGCTCCTGTGTAAGGGCCTGCGCCTTTGACGCCATCCATGTGGTGGACGGTGTGGCAATCGTGGATAAGGAGAAATGTGTGGCATGCGGCATGTGCGTAGCGTCCTGCCCCAATAACCTGATCCAGTTAGTGCCCTACAAGTCAGAGTACCTGGTCCGCTGCAATTCCCACGAAAAGGGCAAGGATGTGAAGGCTGTCTGCAGCGCCGGCTGTATCGGATGTACTCTGTGTACCAAGCAGTGTGAGTTTGACGCCATCCACATGGACAATAACCTGGCTGTTATCGATTATGAGAAATGCACCAACTGCGGCAAGTGCGCAGCCAAGTGCCCGGTGAAAGTGATTCAGTAGAAATAGAATTTAAACCAATAGATTCAGAAATAAAGGGCTGTGAAAAAATGGAGACGATTTAACTTCATTTTTTCACAGCTTTTTCATTTGTTGGGATAGGGGGAGAGAGTAATGTAGATTTGAGCGCGGATGGTTACGCGGACGTTCTTGTATCTTACTGCTTATTTTTTCTGAATGCCGGCGAGTCAAAGCTCTTGTCCTCAGGCAGCACCTTCTTGGATGTGGCTTCCACCAGGTTGTCGTAGCAGGAGAATACCTGCTGCAGCAGTTCCCGGGGCAGCTTGGGCGTTACCAGTGAGACGATTGGCACGACGATGAGCCCGGCCACCATGGCGATGGCCCCTGCGTTGATTGGGGAGGCTATATAATGAAGGAACAGGTTGGAGACAGTGATTCCCACGCCGATGAAGAAGCTGACCCAGACAGCGGTTTTTGTGACGCCTTTCCAGTAAAGCCCGTAGAGGAAGGGGGCCAGGAATGCGCCTGCCAGAGCTCCCCAGGAGATTCCCATCAGCTGGGCGATGAAGTCCGGCGGGTCCAGGGCCAGGATGACACTTATAGCGATGAAGAATACAATCAGGGCCTGCATGAGCAGCAGCTGGGTCCGTTCCTTCATGTCCTTCATCAGGCTGCCCTTTAAGAAGTCCAGAGTCAGAGTGGAGCTGGAGGTCAGCACCAGTGAGGACAGTGTGGACATGGAAGCAGAGAGCACCAGCATCACCACAATGCCGATCAGAAGATCCGGAAGGCCCGACAGCATGGCCGGGATAATGGAGTCATAGGCTACCGCGCCGGAAGCGCTATAGACGGCAGGGCTGTCAAAGAGCCTGCCGAAACCGCCCAGGAAATAGCTTCCGCCGGATATGATGATGGCAAAGATGGTGGAGATCACTGTGCCTGTGGCAATGGCCTTCTCACTGCGGATGGTGTAGAACTTGTGGATCATCTGAGGCAGTCCCCAAGTGCCCAGGGAGGTCAGGATCACAACCCCCAAAAGGTTCAGGGGGTCAGGGCCGAAAAAGGAGGTGTAGGCGCCCGGCTGTCCCAGGGTGCCTGGCACTTCGCTGGGAATTCTGGCCAGTTCCCCCACTGCTGCGGTGAAACCGCCCTGTCCGTTCAGCACACTGGCAATGATGGCCACAATGCCGGCCAGCATGATGAGGCCCTGGATAAAATCATTGATGGCTGTGGCCATGTAGCCGCCCAGGATCACATACACCGCGGTAAGTACCGCCATGCCCACCACGCAGGCTGTGTAGGGCACATCGAATGCCATGCCGAAGAGCCGCGACAGGCCGTTGTACACGGAGGCAGTGTAAGGGATCAGGAATACGAATATGATCACTGATGCCACGATTTTCAAAGCGCTGCTGTCAAACCGCCTGCCGAAGAACTCCGGCATGGTGGCAGCTGAGAGGTGTTTGCTCATAACCCTGGTGCGTCTTCCAAGCACCACCCAGGCCAGAAGACTGCCGATCAGGGCATTGCCGATGCCGATCCAGGTGGAGGCCAGACCGTATTTCCATCCGAACTGCCCTGCATAACCAATAAATACAACAGCCGAAAAGTAGGACGTGCCATAGGCAAATGCAGTGAGCCACGGTCCCACACCGCGTCCGCCCAGCACAAAATCGTTTACATTGGTAGCATGGCGGCGGGAATAGAAGCCTACGGTAATCATGATGGAGAAAAATGCCACAAGTAGGGTGAGCTTGATAATCATAGGTGTAACCTCCTCGTTATGAGCACTTATCGCCTGTCATTTAGGCGATTACGTGCGATACATGCCACTGGCACTTAGTGAGGTTCTTTACGAACTTAGTGCAGTGACTCGTTATGAGCCGATTTACGGCGCTTTAATAATTAAAACTGTTGAACTTTAATGTAACAAAGCAATGGCTAAAAGTCAATCGCTTTTCGACCCGATCTCTTATATTTGGATAAATTAGACAAAATTAATGGACGTTTTTTGGAAGGGTATTATAAGGAAAATTCTGCTTGAAACTACATTTTTTGCAAAAGTGGGGATTTGGTACTTTTTCAGTGACAAGAAATGACAGGAAAAAACAACCAGTAAAAAGTAAAATAAATACATTTAAGGTATAAATTGATTGACATAAAT
>URUZ01000314.1 GCA_900551225.1 uncultured Clostridium sp. | reverse complement strand
GTGATATAAATTGGATTATTCCTTAGGTCCGTGCTATAATTTTCAGAGGACGATTTATTTGAGTCTTTACCAGAACGAAAGGAAATTTCAATCATGACAACAAACGAATTTAAAATACAGGGAATCCCCTCTGTTCTCTGGGGCGGCCCTTCCGACCGGGTGATCATCGGAGTTCACGGAAATATGTCAAGCAAAACAGACATTCCCATGGCGCTGCTGGCCCAATACTGTACGGCCCGCGGCTTTCAGCTGCTCACCTTTGACCTGCCGGAGCACGGGGACAGGAAGGCTGAAAGGCGGCTCTGCAATGCACAAAACTGTGTGGCAGATGTGGCTATTGTAATGGAGTACGCCATGGCGCACTGGGAGAAAATCAGCCTGTTTGCCAACAGCATGGGCGCATATTTCAGCATGACGGCACTGGATAGCCATGGATTGGAGCACTGCTTCTTTCTATCCCCCATTGTAGATATGAAACAGCTGATTGAAAATATGCTGGCGTGGTCAGACATTACCCTGGAACGTCTGGAAGCGGAGGGTGTGATCACCTCCGCTTCAGGACAGGTCTTCTATTGGGATTATTACAGATATGTGGCGGACCACCCTGTCACAGCCTGGGAGGCTCCCACCCACATTCTCTGCGGCAGCAGCGATATTATGTCCGGCCCCGGGATTAACACAGCATTCGCGGAGCGTTTTCACTGCAGTCTGGAGGTGCTGCCTGGCGGGGAGCATTACTTCCACACGGAGCAGCAGCTGGCTGCGTATCAGGACTGGCTGGAGAGGCATCTGCCTATATATACATAATCGTCAGGCCGCTTAAATTCGCTTTGCCAATGAGCCGCAGTACAGGAACTCCTGTGGTGGCGTTCCTGTTCTTCTCCTCAATGCCTCCCAGGGTAAACTGGGCCTCATTGACCACGTTCCACTCCTTGGGCACAAACAGCTCCACACCGCTTAAGTTTACATCCAGGCGCAGGTCCGCCTGACCGTCACGGATCACTGCATTGTCAAAATACACCTTCATGCCGCCGCAGACACAGTGCAGCTCCGCGCCCCTAAAATCATCGGACCGGATATACTTGGTGCTTCCGCTGAAGGAGGCTTCCAGGTAGATCCGCTGGCCTTCCACCGTCTCCTGGGCAAACTGGGCGCTGTTGCTGTGGCACTGGTGGTAGATTCTGGGCCTGCGCAGGATGGAGAACCCGATGCTGCCCAACAGGGCCGCGATCAGCACTGTCCATGGGGTCAGTGCAGTGATTCCCAGAGGTTCGTCATACACAATGCAGAGAAATGCCGCCGAAAACAGCAGGCCCGTCATACTTCTGTTGATGATACTCTTGACCAGGCAAGCCGCCAGAAATATGGTAAACAGCACTGTCCAGAGATTTACATTTTCCAAAAAACCAAGTTTGCCCACGATCAGGGCAACGGCGCCGATGATAAAAAACAGCCCCCAAAATATTCTCTCTCTTCTCATATCATTTTCCTCTTTTCTTCCAGCTGCTGACGCAGCGGCTTATAATAGTACCGGGATACGTACACCTGCTTGTGTGTGTCCTGGAACTCCACCAGACAGGCGGAGGCAATGGAGCGGGTGATGGAATACACGCAGCTGACGTTCAGGATTGCAGATTTAGACACCCTCATGAAGGTATGGGGCAGCAGGTCCTCCAGCTCATATAGCCTGTAGTGGGCTGCAAACATGCCGTCTCTGGTGTGGGCATACACTGTGCTGCCCTCTGTCTCGAAAAACAGCACCTTGGACAGCGAGAGGTAATATTCCTTATCCTCCCCGAATACCAGCAGCGTTTCACCCTCATCCGCTGCCTCTTGTACCGCTTTCTGAATTCTGCTGACCCGTTCATCCAGCTGGCGGCTGCGGATTACCACTTCGTCCTCGCTTATCTGGTTGTCAATTTCTATCCGTATCTTCATATTTTCTCATCTCCACCCTTCCATCAAACCATATTCCCCTCTTTTTGTAAATAGCTTTTGAGTAAGTGGAGGATATTCAAAGGTAAGTGGTATCATTTAACCTGTCAATATATTGTTCAGTGACGCGCAAAAATAAAGCACTGAATATCCATGTCGTGATATTCAATGCTATTATTCAGGAAATATTATTTAAGTCTCAGTCATAGACACACTCAGCCTGTTTTCAATATATTCCGGCACCTGGTGCGGCTGAAGTCCCAGCGCAGCAGCCAGTTCCCCGTACAGCAGCTTCTCAGCCTTCTTCATACTCTCCTCGTCTCTGATAGCCAGTTTCCCGCCCTTTAACTTGCGGGTCTGACGCATTTCAAAAACACTCTTTATCATGGAGGCCCATTCCAGCCGGTCTCCCGACATCAGAACTTCCTTATATACCTGTGGACGCTCTTTGTCGTTCAGCTGGCGGTAGCTCTCGATACCCGGCATACTGTCCACAAAGTCCTCCGCCTCATCTTTCGTCATAATCGGACGCATTTTCACTTTATCATTATCCACCGGCACATAGATCACTGTATCTTTCTCAAATACCGGTGTGATGGAATAATATATCCTGCCGTTCTTCAGAAACTCCAGCCTGGATATCTCGCGAACCTGGCACACTCCGATTGTCTCATAGAGAATATAATCTCCCTTTTCAAACATGTTATCACCTGCCAATCTTATGCGTATTGCCCATCGGTTACCATTCTATTATACCAGACTTGGCGGGGGGTTGTAATAGGCGTAAATATAGAAAATTTTACTGAGTTTTCTTGTGCATAATTAACAAAAAATCCGCTGTCCCGGCAATGCGGGGCAGCGGACATTGGTACTTATTCAGGCAGGAACCACTATAACCCGGTTCTTGCGGGCCAATGCGATGGCGATGTGGCAGCCCTCCATCACGGCACAGATCTTGTCGGCCAGTGTGATGATCCAGGCCTCCTTGTTCCTTGGAAGAGGACCCAGGGGAAACATGTGCGCCAATATGGCATCTTTCTCCCTGTCACTGATTTCAAATAATTCCTGGCTGTTCTTTGCCGCGGCCTTGGGATGATAGAACGCCTGGGACTCTCCCGTGGGCGTCTTCTTCTTAAAGTCGTAGGGGCAGAAGTCATGCAGCAGGCCCGCCCTGGCGGCAGCCCTCGCATCACAGCCAAACTTTCTTGCAATCAGCCAGGATACGTAAGACACATTGACGCTGTGCATAAGCCTTGTGGTCCAATGATGATGGACGTACTGGCTCAGCTGAAGGAATTCCTTGCTGGTCAGGATGTGCCACACATCCTCCAGATACTCTGGGTCAATGTCCTCCGATAATTCAATATCCATCGGCTATCACTCACTTTCACTTTTTGATAATTATATTATGAGGGATAGGGAGTGAAAGTACAAGGTTTTTTATATGAAATTTTTATTATCCTCCAAACTGCTATTTTGAATGTTTTAACCTCCATATATTTCCCCCGCTTCTCCTTTTAATGTAAACAGGCTTCAGCCTTCTCCGCAGATAAAGTCCACATACGCCCGGTACACTCTAAAATCTGTAATCTGCCAGTGCTGCATATCCGGCAGTTCCTCATACCGCACACGTCTTCCCAACTGCCGCAGCCGATCCACAAACCGGTCACTGTGAACCCTCTTATCCACCTGCCGGTCCTGGTCTCCAGCCACAATCATATAGGGAATATCTGGAAGTTTTTCTGCCTGGCTCAGCGGGGAATGCGCCGCAAGGTGCGTTTCCAGATCCCCTAATCCGCCTGCAAATGCGTTGACCAAAGTGCGCGGAATGTCCTCCCTCTCCCCAAAATGGGCCATAAGGTCACACACCGGGCTGTTGGCACAGCAGGCGCTGATCCTGGTTTTCCCGTACAGGGTATACATCAGAGCCGACTGCCCTCCCATGCTGTATCCAGTGGATACCACCGGTGTCTCCCTGTCAAGATCCAGGGCCTTAAAAATGCTCTCCACCAGTGTATCCGTATAGATCTGCGCTGCCCGGTTCATCCAGGACCAGGGCGCTGTATACGGAATGACGTAAATCACATTTCTGTCTCCCAGCTCCAGTTCCAGTGGCGACGGCTGGTCCACCATCTGGCACCGATTCAGGCCCTGGAATTCCAGCACTACGCGCCGGGCCTTCTGCCCCACCAGGTCACCGTTCCATCTGCAGAACCGGCTCAGTTCATTTCTTTTGAAAATCAATCTATCTGCCATTGCACCACCCTCACTGCTGCGTTCCGCCCCTGATACTGATCTTCTCCAGAACCGCCTTGGCTATATCCTCATCAATGATCAGCGCATTGACCACGCCGCCCTTCAGCGCGGAATATACTGCATCGATCTTCTCCCTGCCTGCCGCCACACCGATCCGGTACTCTTTCTGTTTCAGTTTCTTAAATGGGATGGAAATGATCTGCTGGTCCAGATTTTCATCGCAGATGGCCCCGGAGCGGTTCAGGATGTGAAGGAATGCATCTCCTGTGGCGCCTTTTTCGTACAGCTCCTGCATCTCCGCCTCTGAGACAGCCCCAGCGTTGGTCCAAAAGGACGAGCGGTTCATATCGCCCAGGGTAAAGACCGCTATGTTGGCCTCCTCCGCATACTCCATCACTTCTTTAATGCTCTGTTCCCTGAGAAATGCTTCCCGCGCCGTTTGATCCCGGATCAGCACAGGAGCCGGCAGAAAATAAGGAACGCCGCCCAGCGCTTCGGCCATATTGACGGTGCTCTCAATGCAGTAGGTGTTCTGGTTGAAGTTGGTGGGCATCCCGGCAGCGCAGATTACCCGCAGCCCTTCCAGGTCATTGCGCGGGAAAATCCGCTGCGAGAGCACATACATGGTCCTGCCCCAGCAGGTCACAATAGAGTCCCCGCTCTTTATAATCATATCCAGATACTTTGCCGCTGTATCGCACAGGGATGCCAGGGAATTCTCTCCCACCTTGCTGGGCGTGATGATCACCCTCCGAAGCTGGAAATAGCTGCGGATTTCCTGTTCAAAACGGCTTTCTACCTGCAAGGGGTCCTTAATCGTCACCGTAACGATGTTCTCTTCTTTTGCCATGGTCAGAAGCTTGGAGACATAGGATCTGGATATATTCAGCTGCTTAGCAATCTCCCCCTGGCTGAACCCGTTCTCGTAGTACATACGCGCGGCGCTCACAATCAATGACAGCTTATTATAAGCAATCATTTGTTACCCCCTGTTCCGAATATCGATATATTCTTCGTTTTCCTCTATTTTAATCAGAAGCCGGGGCAAAGTCAACCATTAGCTCCCCTACCCTGAATCAAAATCACAGTCAGATCATTGAGGCTGATGTTCTGTTCGATCCACATTCCGCTGTCCAGCTTCCACAGCGCCTCAGATGCAGCGTGCGTGCGCAGGGCCGCCCGGATGTCGATTCCCAGCTCAGAGGCCCTGCCGGCGCTGTAACCGTCCACAATGCCGCCACCCAGGCAGGAGGGCGCGCCGTCCAGTACAAGGCCGCCGGGTCCGTCTGTCCCGTCTGAATCCGCGGAGCCGATCACAATGCGGGGATTCCCCGCAATACTCAGCGCACAGGCCAGGGCGAATTCCTGGTTGCGGCCTCCCACACCGGTCTCCTTTTCCACCGTCACAAGCATTTCTCCGGAGGAGAACAGCACCACGGGGGCTTCAAAGGGCTGGCCGAACTCCGTGATGTTCATGGCGACCGCTGATAACACCCTGGCGCACTGGCTTGCCTCAGCCTGCAGCAGCTGGGTCAGCACTGCGGTCCTGTACCCCCTTCTCTCTGCCTCCTTCCTGGCTGCCGGCAGAAAATGTTCACTGTCGGGCATAACCCCAAACACCCTGAAGGAGGTTTCTGCAAATGTCTCGTATTTCACAGTCTCCATGGCAGGGTCTGCCCGGCGGATCAGGCGGCGGATACCCGGCGGGCACTGCTCCCACACCCCATAGCGCCGCAGAATCTCCTCCGCCTGGGCAAAGGTGGAGCCTTCCGGCAGGTTGTGCAGCCAGACATTTTCCTTTAAAAGCCCGTTATAATCATGGCGCGGGGCCTGAATCACATGGTGGTTGGCATCCGTCATGACCAGGTGGACCTGCCTGGCCCTCTGAAACAGCATTGAAATCTTACCGCCTTTCAGGCGGTCAATGTGGTTGCGGACCACATTCAGCTCCACAGTGGGCGCCCCTTTTTCGATCTGCAGCAGCCTGGTGATACTCCTCACATCCTCCAGCGCCACCCCCTCACAGGGAAGCGTCAGCAGGGAACTGCAGCCGTTTCCCATGATGGTGAACACCAGGTCATTCTCCGCCACCAGTTCTGCCAGCTCCACAATCCGCAGGCAGCCCTCCACACAGCCCTCATCCGGCACAGGGTGAGCGCCGAAGGACACGTGCACCTTCTCCAGGATCAGCCGGTCCCCGTGTTTTGCGATTACCTCGCCTCCGGTCAGGCGGTCTCCGATGATCTCTTCCAGGGCTTTGGCCACCCGCTGCACCCCCTTGCCCGCGCCCACCACATAGATCTGTCCGATCTGATCCAGACAGATCTCCTCTGTGCCTGCACAGGGATCATGGTCAGCCTCAAACAGGGAATTTCCAATGTACAGCCGGTCTCCTTCCCGCCGCAGAAGCTTGCAGGTATTCACATAGGGATCAGCCGCCTGAAGTCCCGCCTCCATAATCGCCGCCACATCTGCTCTCCCGGTCTTGTTACCGGCAGATTCCAATTGCCCCCGGTTTAAAATTCTCATGTTTCCATCACCTCGCGTTCCACATTGCAAAGTCAAGGGACATCCTGCCGTCCCTCTCCACGACCTGCAGATTCCGTTCGCACACAGTCACCCCCTCCACCTTCCGCGCCTCTTCCACCAGCGCTTCGGAGATGTACATGGTTTCCAGATCTGCTGTGTTATGTATCCACGCGACTCTGCCGTTTTCCACAGCAAGCCGATGGATGCAGGTGTACAGGCAGAACTTGAGCGCCAGCAGATCACTCTCCATGACTGCGGGCAGCTGAATCCCTTCTGTGTCCCGGCAGGTCAGGCCATTGATATAGATGGGGGTCAGGTCAATCTTATCATACATACGCCTGGTGATAGCATCCGCGTTGCCCATTCCGGCGGCATTTCCGCCTGATTTTTCTGTCAGGTCCAGCACCGCGATCTTTTCCGCATTTGGCCAGAAACGCCCCAGCACACAGGAGCGCCCGGTGATATTGGGGTCCATTCCAGCGCCGCTGATCTCCTTGCCCATCTCATTTACCACCAGCACGTCCAGGTCATTTACTGGGATTTTCGGCATCAGGGCTTTGGAGAGCTCCAGCAGTTCCGGTTCCCGCTGTGGGATTTCCTTCCCAGGAACTGCTTCAATG
>URUZ01000313.1 GCA_900551225.1 uncultured Clostridium sp. | reverse complement strand
TCCCCGTTCCAAACTTTGAGCCCGTTCCCTTGGGCCGTTCCGCCCGTCTCCCATGGCTCTCACGAACGGATGCATCTGAGCCCCCCGCCCGCGTAACCATTCGCGCCTAAATCCCCATATACCCAAACCCAAGAAAGAACCTTTCTTCATCGTTTACCGCAATATTTATTTCTTCAGCAACCGTTTTACATACGCTTCATCCACAAGATTAACCGTCTGGAATTCCCCTTTGTAGAACACTCCATAATTATTGAATACACAGGGCAGCTCCTTTGCCTTTTGCAGTGTATCTACCTGAAGAAATGACGCTGGAACCTCATTCATTTCACAAAAATTCCTAAGCTTCTCTATGTTCTGATAGATAAACGGGCACTGCATATCATAGTAAATGGTCAGATCCCTGCTTCTAATCTCCGGCACCTTAACACTCGGTGCAAACTCCGGCATAGTTCCGTCAAAAGAAAGGGCCAGCAGCTCATATCCGTGATCCGTGGTGTCAACCACCTGAAATCCGAACTTCTTCGCAAAAGCCTGGTCGGTCAGCCAGGCTTTTTGCTTGACCGCCCCCAGCATGCAGATGCCGGATTTCCCTTTCTCCCTTGCATCCGCTATGCAATACTCCATCAGCTGCTTCCCGTACCCCTTGCCCTTGTAAGGGCCGTCCGCCCACAGGCAGTATATATAATAGTAGTTGCCGCCAACCACAGGTGCCCAGGCCGTTTCCAGAGGCGCATATTCGATAAAAACCGTGGCCTTCTCATTCAGCTTTCGAAAGACATGGCCCTCGGCAAGCCGCTCTGCAAGCCATTCCCGCTTGGCCTCAATCCCAGGATGGGTCTTTTTGCTTCGGATAATGCAGCATATGTGCTCATCGGCAGCATTTTCTGTTGTCAGGTTGATAAATTCAGGATTCATGTGTCCCTCACCTTCTGAAAATATGTATATTAGTAAGCCTGTCCGCCCAGCGCTTCAATGCGTTCTCTGTTCCCTGTTCCTTCACCCACTGGTACTCTTCCTCACTCAGAGGCACAGCCCACAGCAGATTCACCGGTTCCCCCATAAATTCACGGTAGGCGGGGGAAGATATCTCCGGTACCAGGCGGGAGTTCAGCAGCCATATGGCTGAACAGCCTTCCAGCGCCCTGCATGGTATGGTGTGTCCATGGCCCAGCCAGCTGATCTCCCGCCAGGGAAGGGCAGACAGGGAGGACAGGAAGGAGTACATCCGCTTCTGTTCATCTGACCCGCACCCACACGATGCAAAGCCCAGCTCGATCCTGCGGAATTTGCTGCTTTCCTCCTGATAATACTGCTCAATTTTGGGCATAGGCACCATGCTGACGCCTGCTGTGATCCCATAGCACACCCCGTCCTTCTCCCCAGCCACCAAAGCCTTGGGCGGGAACTTACCGCCGTCAATGGCATAATACTGCTGATATGGCCCAAAGAATGTCTCCAGGGCTTCCATATGCATTTCCTGCACGCCGTTCCAGTAATCCTTCTCGAAAAAGTCCCAGAGCGCCCTGCTTTTCTCCACCCGCGCCCCCAGGACCTCCTGTGCCTGTTCAAGTTCCCATGCAAATGGCCCCATGCCCTTGGCATAAATGGAGTAACCACAGAAATCATTGTAACCTGCCCAGCCCGGTATCAGGCAGATCAGTTTTCCGTCCGCCAGAAGAGCCGCCCCGTCCCCTTCCTCCAGCCACAGGATTTCCAGGGATTCCTCATCCAGATGAATCCCGGCCGGGTCATGGCCAACGTATTCAGCCGGCATGGCGGGCGCCCTGCCTTCCTCCATTGCCTTCACATCCAGTGCTTCCCCTGCCTGGGCGGTGTTGCAGATCCAGCACTCCCTTATATAGGGGTGATCCGAATTGGGGTGAAACCAGAGATAAAAATAACAGTTCTGATCCGTCTCCTCCACAAATGCCTGAATATCGCATACCGGTGACCAGCTTTCCAGTAAAATCTTCGGTTCGCTCAAATTTTCTTCCTCCGCCTGCCAGATAGTTTTTTGATTCTATTGTAGCATGGCCTGGCATGTAGTACAATATGAATAAACAGAGCTGGAGGCATGCCTATGAGAATCATAAATATTGTCACTTTAGCACAGCTGTTTTCATGGGGGATTTTTGTATTTGGAGATTATCTCTCAGAAACCTTTTCTAATGATATACTGCTTATGGCTGCACTGTTGTTTCTGCCTGTTATTATTCCTGTTGCCTATTTGGTTTTCCAAAAGAGAATTGATTATGAAACGATTCCAAAATGGGTCAATACTTTAACTGCACTGCTGGTATGGACTACTGAGAATTTCATCTTTGGATGGCTGGTTGGAATATTGGATATTGTTCCCCAGGCTCATGATCAATGGGAAGATTTGCTGAATGGAATTGAATATATTTTATTTCCGCTTTTTAACGCTGCTTCTGCTCTGTTTATTGTACTGTTATGGAATATCGTTCTTTTTGTATATCATAAATTAACGGAGGGCCAATCATGATAGAAAAAATCAAAGCGGTTTTGTGTTCTGATACAGCGATGACTGCTGTTAATGTGCTTTTCTTTTTGACTTTGTTCATCATCCCGGGAGCTGTTTTTATTGCATACACAGCGTGGATCATTTATCTGATCTATATGTTCAGAAAGACATCCTCTAAAGTGGTTAAAGTGATCACCGGGATATTTATTGCGTTTGCTGCCTTAATGATTTCGGTTAATCTGTATGCTTTGATAAGATATTAGCTGCCGCGCTTTTCTCCACCGCCCACGCCGGAAGAGCAGGCGGACGGATGAACCTCTATCCGCCCGCATAGCTTTACACGCTAACTCACTGCACAATCCCCTCAATCTCAGCCCAGATCCCATTGATATCCTCCAGGCATTTCAGGCTTTCGCGTTTCGCCTCAAGGGCTTTGTTCATCTTGTCAAGGGCCGCATCGTAATTCCCCGCGTTAAGCTCCACCTTTGCTTCTGCGCGAAGCACCTTGTACTGGCCGCTGTTCTCGCTCAGACGCACGCGGACCTGGTCGATATTCTGTTTCTTTTCCTTGGCCTGCTTATACTCCTCCTTCTGGGCCTTCAGCTCCTTATTCTCCTTCTTAACTTTCCGTTCCTCGTTAAACTGCTTGGACTCTTCCTTGATCTTCCCTCTCAGCACGTCCATGGAAGCCTTCACTTCCTTTATTTCCTGTTTTACCGAAGCTGCTTCCTGACGGTACTCTGCCATGTTCCCGGCCGCAAATGCCGGGAAACTCATGCAGCTGGCAAGGGCCAGTCCGCAAACCATTGCTCTCCATTTTTTCATTTAACATGTTCTCCTTTCATTTATTCTGTGTGATGGTCCGCCGTTATCTTCCGGCAACATCATATTACCACGGAGCCTGAGGCATTTTACAGGTCAAAACTGTGGCAAATGTGTGGCAGCCGTTTACGAATTCCTGACGCAATGTTATGATGATAATCAGCAAGCCAATTCACCCAAAGGAGTACCCATGGAGAAACGAATCTATGTAGCGGACGATGAACTGCATATACGAACCCTGATTTCCACCTTTCTGACCAATGAAGGCTGGATGGTAGATACATTTGAGGACGGGGACAGCCTGATGGAGGCATTCCTCTCCTCTCCGCCGGACCTGGTGATCCTGGATATCATGATGCCAGGCTCAGACGGGCTGGAGATCTGCACCCGCATCCGCAGGCAGAGCACCGTGCCCATTATCATTGTGTCCGCCAAGGACAGCCCCATTGACCGGGTCACCGGCATCACCCTGGGCGGCGATGATTATATGGTGAAGCCCTTCCTGCCCCTGGAGCTGGTGGCCCGCGTGAAGGCCCTGTTCCGCCGCTGGGACTTCGCCAGCACCCAGAATTCCCTGCCCGCGGCAACGATATGCGGCAATCTCTGCCTGGACCCCCTGTCCAGAAATGTGGCGGTGGACAGCCGGGATCTGGCGGTGACGCCCACGGAATTCGACTTTCTCTGCTATCTGATGAAACGCCAGGGACAGGCCGTCTCCAAGAAGGAACTGTTAAAGGAGATCTGGGATCTCCCGGACTATGACCTGGACACCCGGGTGGCTGATGATCTGGTTAAACGCCTGCGCAAGAAGCTGAAGGAGGCAGGCTCCCAGGCCGCTGTGGAGACCATATGGGGCTACGGTTTCCGCATAGACGCATACGGAAGGGAGATGCAGCCATGAAAATCCGCAGCCGTATCTTCCTGCCCGTACTGATCCTGTCCATGCTGTTCCCCCTGGCAGCCTGGCTGCTCTTCTCCTTCACATCCCAGTGGTATGTTTCCCGCCTGGCCAGCCGCAGCCTGGAGGAGCTGATGGGCGCCACCCGCACCATGGCCGCCCAGGTCTATGGACAGCACGAGGAGGGACGCCCCATGTCCAGGGATGAGGAGCAGGATTTCTCCAGGGAACTGATGTCCCAAATTAAAAGCCTGATCCGCAGGGACCGCCCCCAGGCCCAGCTCATATCCCTGAACTCAAAATGCCGGCTCACCTATCCAAATGGGAAAAACCAGCAGCCGGAGACCGAGGATATCTATCTGGCCGGGCTGGACCTTTTAAACCGCGGCGGGCACTCCCTTGACGGAACCATTGCAGTGCGCATCACTGCCGGGGGCACGGACTATCTGCTGTCCATATTCCAGACAGAGGGGGACTGGAATGTGCGCAATAAATACCTGATGGGCTATGTACCTGTGCCTGACACCGGCTCCCTGCTGTCCTACACAGGCAGCCTGCTGCTGGTGATCACCATCGGCCTGGTGCTGGTGTCGGCCGTTTTCGCCTGGTTCTCCGCCAGAGCCATAGCCAGACCAATGGAGAACCTGTGCCGCCGCGCAGCTGTCATCGGCAGAGGGGATTTTGAACCCATTCCTGTCCATTATCCCATCCGGGAAGCGGAGGAACTGAAGGATTCCTTCAACCAGATGGCCCGGCAGCTGGGACAGGCCGATGCGCGTCAAAAGACATTTTTCCAGAACGCCTCCCATGAGCTGCGCACGCCCCTGATGTCCATCTGCGGCTACGCCCAGGGTATCCAGTACGGCGTTTTCCCGGACCACGCCCACGCCGCCCAGATCATTGTGGCGGAAAGCATGCGCTTAAAGGAGCTGGTGGACGACATCCTCTGCCTCTCCAAGATCGACAGCCAGGACATGGCTCTGCGGCCCTGCGCCATCTGCCTGGGCGATTTCATCCAGGAACAGCTGGAATCCCTGGGCGGGATGGAGATCACAGAGCAGGTGGAGTTCTGTCTGGAGGAAGCCGAAGAACCTGTCTATGTCACCGCAGACTCCTCCCTCCTTCAGAAGGCTTTCTTAAATGCTGCCTCCAACTGCGCCCGGTACGCCAGAAACAAGGTGACCGTCAGATTAAGCCTGGACAGCGGCATGGCTGTGATCCGGGTGGAGGATGACGGTCCCGGCTTCTCCCCCCAGGACCTGCCCCACCTCTTTGAGCGGTTCTATAAGGGCAGCGGCGGCAATTTCGGCATTGGCCTGGCACTGGCCCGCTCCTCCATGGAGTACATGGGCGGCACCATTCTGGCTGAAAATAAAAAAGGGGCAGAGACCGGGGCTGTGTTCACCCTGTCTCTGCCTGCCAATTAAATGGTTCTCTCCGTAAAGCCTACGCTATGTAAAAATCTGGAAAATGCCAGCCGGCCCGCCTCGTCACACTTGTAGACACCGGCGTCCTCCAGGACTCTGGCAAACACGCTGCCCACCTCTTTTTTAAGGATGTCCTCCACATTGTCCCTTGTGACAGCCACGCCCTTTGCCTCATAGGCGGGAAGAAACTCTTCCACCCAGTCGGCGTGCTTTTCAAGGATTTCATTGCTGCGGATATCCTTTTTCTCTGCGATGTACTCAGCCAGCTCAGCCAGCTCTGTCTTTAACCTGGAAGGCAGCACCGCCAGCCCCATCACCTCAATGAGCCCGATGTTCTCTTTCTTTATATGGTGCAGCTCCTGGTGGGGATGGTACACGCCCAGGGGGAACTCTTCTGTGGTCAGATTGTTGCGCAGCACCAGATCCAGCTCAAAGCAGTCCCCCACCTTGCGGGCAATGGGCGTCACGGTGTTGTGGGGCTCCCCTTCCGTCTCCGCGAAAATGAACGCCTCCTCATCGGTATAGCCTCTCCAGGCAGCCAGCACCCGGTCTCCCAGCTCCACCAGCCGATCGGAGTCCTTACAGCGCAGCCTCAGCACAGACATGGGCCAGAACACGATCCCCGCCTCCACGTCCTCATAACCTGCTATGGAGAAATATCTCTCAATCCTGGCCTTGGCCATGGCAAATGTATAATGTCCCCCCTGGAAATGATCATGGCTTAAAATGGAGCCGCCCACAATGGGCAGATCCGCATTGGACCCCAGGAAATAGTGGGGGAACAGCTTGATAAAGTCAAACAGCTTCACAAATGTGGCCCGCTCGATCTTCATGGGAATGTGCTGTCCGTTGAACACGATGCAGTGCTCGTTGTAGTACACATAGGGGGAATACTGGAACCCCCACTGGCTGTTGTTGATCGTGACGGGGATGATCCTGTGATTGTTCCTGGCCGGATGGTTAGCACGCCCGGCGTAGCCTACATTTTCCATGCACAGCTGGCATTTGGGATAGCCGCTCTGTTTGGCCAGCTTGGCTGCTGCTATGGCCTTGGGATCTTTCTCAGGCTTGGACAGGTTCACAGTGATATCCAGCTCCCCATAGCGGGTATCGGCGGTCCACTTCATGTCCTTACTTATGCGGTAGCGCCTGATATAGTCAGAGTCCTGGCTCAGCTTATAGTAATAGTCAGTGGCTGTCTCCGGCGATGTCTCGTAGCGTTTCCAGAACTCCCGGCTGATCTCGCTGGGCCGGGGCATCAGGCAGTTCATCAGCTTTGTGTCAAACAGATCCCGGTACACCACGCTGTCCTCAGCAAGGACGCCCCGCTCATGAGCATCATCCATCAGTTCTTTTAAAATGGCTTCCAGGCTCTCATAGCCGGCCGCTGTCTGCTGCTCCTCATACTCGTCCAGCTTCAGCACATCCAGAATCTGATTCACTGCATAGATTGCATCCTCCTGGGCAATCAGCCCTGTCTCCAGGCCGTAATCCACCAATCCCTTGATCGCATTGTAAATCATTGCAGTCCCCTCCCGCTTGTTGGTATTTTATTCCTTGTGTTTTATTATAGCCTGGGGGAAATGTGAAAACAATGGCAATTTTTTTGATTTGGTAGCAAATTTTTACGTTAACAGGCACTCTGGCCGGCGCCGGAAATCTGCCTACCGCACCGCCCGCCTCAGCCGCTCCGTCACCATCCCCCCCAGCAGCC
>URUZ01000312.1 GCA_900551225.1 uncultured Clostridium sp. | reverse complement strand
GCACAGTTTTTCAATTCATTCACTAACAATTATAACACAGACCATAAAAAAGAACAATTAGCCGAGAAATTTAAAACTCATACTAAATGTAAACAGGAGGAAGGAATTTTATGAGAATTTTACAATTATCCGACATTCATTTACGGGCGGATGGAAAGTTGTCTTTCCACAAGATGAACACCATGGAGGCATTTCGCAAAACCGTGGACTATCTGGAAGCCATGGACCCGCAGCCGGACCTCTACGTCCTCACAGGGGATCTGGCAGACAACGGCAATGCGGCTGCCTATGGCGTGTTAAAGACCATGCTGGCCCGTTTGTCAAAGCCGGTTTTCATCCTTCCGGGAAATCATGACAGGCGGGAGCTGCTTCTGGAACTGCTGCCGGAATACTGCCCGGTGCAGGAGGATATCAGCCCTTATATCTGCTATACGCTGGAACAGTTCCCGGTACGCATCATCGCGGCAGAGACCATTGACCAGGGGAAACACTGGGGCTGCCTGACAGAACCGGTGGCTGACTGGCTGGAGGCAAAGCTGAAAGAGGACCCCCTCAGGCCTACTATCCTGTTTACACATCATCCGCCATTTCAGACCGGCCTTCACATCATGGATGAACCATTTGGCAATCTGGAGCGTTTTCAGGAGATCGTGAAGCTTCATAAGAATCTCAGAATCTGCTGCGGCCATATTCACAGGGCAATCACTACTGTCTGGAATGGGGTCCCCGTCTGCAGCTGCCCTCCGGTGTCCATGCTGATCGAACTGGACCTATCTCCCAAGGGCGGAGATACATTCTACCTGTCGGACCCCGGATATCTGCTTCATGACTACTGCGCAGGGCTGGTCAATACCCATGTGTGCACCATTCCGACCCAGGCAGATTACGCGGGACCATTTCCATTTACTTATCTGGAAGGCGATAAAAAATAATGTGGGGAAAAGGGGGACTATATAATGAAGAGTCAGACGACATCATTTAAAAAAGTGGCGATTGTAACTTTGCTGGGAGGCGCGGTGGAATGGTACTGCTTCCTGCTCTATGGGCAGGCCGCCGGCACGGTGTTTAATAAAGTGTTTTTCTCGGGCGTAAGCGATCCTTATGCAGCCCAGATACTGTCTTACATATCATTCGCAATCGGATATCTGGCCAGACCCTTCGGCGCTATGTTTTTCGGCAATTACGGGGATAAATTGGGGCGTAAATTCACTGTAATTGCCTCCCTGGCCTTTATGGGGGGATCTACCTTTGCCATTGGCCTGATTCCTTCCTATGATAACATTGGCGTGGCGGCTCCCATATTGCTGCAGCTGTTCCGGCTGACCCAGTGCTTTGGCATGGGCGGTAAATGGGGCGGCGGCATACTGATGGCTTTTGAGAATGCAGACCCAAAGGAGCGGGCTTTCTACGCCGCTATCCCTCAGATGGGACTCCCGGTGGGCCTTGCCCTGTCCTCCCTGCTGTTGGCACTCCCTTCTTATCTGCTGCCTGAGCAGGCATTCCTAAGCTACGGCTGGAGAATCTCTTTTGCCGTCAGTGCGCTGCTGATCGTGCTGATTATGTATATACGGCTTAACATCATGGAGACCAAAGATTTCTCCGAGGCGCAGGAGAAAGCGAAGGAACAGGAGGCTGAGGAGAAAAAGACGGCGATGCCTCTGCTGACAATGTTCCGCAATTATTGGAAAACATTGCTGCTGGGCATAGGAACCAGATGGATTGACGGCGTCTTTTATAATGTATTTGCCGTATTTACGCTGTCCTACGCCACACAGCAGCTGGGCGTACCGCAGTTTGTCATGTACATCATCAATATCATATTTGCGGTTACAGCCATACCCTTTGTGTTAAAGGCCGGCCGGCTGGCCGACAAATGGGGGAAAGGACGGCTCTTCTGTATATCCAGCACTGCCTGCGGGATTGTGGCTATCCCGGGCCTGCTGCTAATCCAGAACAGCGGCGGCAGCCCTGTTGTGATCACGCTTGTCATCATCGTGGGGTGGAGTATCTGCTATGCAGGAATCTGGGGTGTACTGGGGTCCCTGTGGGCGCAGCTGTTTGAGACCGAGGTGCGCTACTCAGGAATTTCATTTGTGTACCATGCTCCCAGCTTTTTAGTGGCCGGCATCGTGCCGTCCCTATGTACGTATTTTCTCAAGGTCAGCAATGGCAGCGTTGTTTTAATCGGTGTTTTTGTGGTGTTCGTTTCCATTACCAGCACTTTATGCGGATATATCCTGCAAAAACGCCACGACCGCTCATTGGAAAAGCAATAAGGAAAATCACATTTCCCTCTTGTCATCTAGTATTGAATACTATATAATAGAGGCAATGAGGTGATGAAGATGAAAACCAATGAAGAACGGCTGCAGGACATGCTGGATTTTCTGGGCTCGTTGTCCCATGTAAAGACAGAGCAGATCCCGGGAATTGACTTATATATGGACCAGGTTACTACCTTTATGGATGAACATCTGAAGGATACAAGGCGCCATCCTGATGACAAGGTGCTGACCAAGACCATGATCAACAACTACGCCAAGAACAATCTGCTCCCCCCGCCGGTAAAGAAAAAATATTCCAAAGATCACATGCTGCTTCTGATCTTTATCTATTATTTTAAGAACCTGCTGTCCTTCAATGATATTGAGGAGCTGTTCCGCCCCATCACGGCCCGGCATTTTTCCGAGGAGCCGTCCGAGGTGAGTCTGGAGGACATTTACAACGAGGTATTTACCCTGGAGGCCGCTCAGATGGACAGCCTGACCAAGGACCTGAAGGCCAAGTTTGAGAAGGCCCAGGGTACATTTGCCCAGTCTGATGTCAGCGAGGAGAACAGGGAATATCTGAGGCTGTTTGCATTTATCTGTGAATTGTCCTTTGATGTTTACCTGAAAAAACAGATGATCGAGATGATCGCAGACCAGCTGCGCGGTGAAAACCCGGAGACAGGCCGCAGGAAGAAATAATATTCCAAATATTTACAAGTTAAAAGGCCTGGCCGGTTTTGCGCCGGCCAGGCCTTTTCATATGGGTATTTCATATACTTATGATTCTTTTTTCTCCATGGTCAGGGACAGCCGCTCAAAGACCATGTCATATCCGTCGCTTCCATAGTTCAGGGAGCGGTTCACTCTGCTGATGGTAGCGGTGGACGCGCCTGTCTTCTCAGCGATCTCCAGATAGGTCTTGCCCTCCCGCAGCATCTTGGCCACCTCGTAGCGCTGGGACAGGGACAGAAGTTCATTGATGGTGCAGACATCCTCAAAAAACTTATAGCACTCTTCCGAATCTTTAAGTGTCAAAACGGCGTCAAATAAGTGGTCTACCGCTTCAGTTTTGATTTTTTTATTCATTCTATGGTACCCTCTCCTTGATCATCATCACATTGCTACCATTTTAACATATTAAAGTCTGAAAGTCTACCGCTTTAAAGCATAAATTTCTCCACCACATGGGCCACGCCGTCGTCGTTGTTGGACAGCGTAATGTAGTCCGCCACATTGCGCAGAGGCAGCACCGCGTTCTCCATGGCCACGCCCAGGCCCACGTATTTTACCATGGAAAGGTCATTGTACCCGTCGCCGCAGGCGATGATCTCCTCCTTGGAAATGTTGATCTGCTCCGCAAGGCGGGCAATGGACTGGGCCTTATCGATGCCATAGGGCAGCACCTCCAGGAAGAATGGCTCGGAGCGGTAAACGCTGAACCGCCGTCCCAGAGCGGCCTTCACCCTGGGCTCCACTGTCACCAGGTAATCGTCATCGTCAAACATCACGTACTTGGCCACAGAGAAATCCACATAGGACTCCAGATCCTCCACAAGCCGCAGGTTCATGCCCGTAGCCCTGGACTCATACCGGGAATAAGTGCTTGTGTCGCTGGTGGCAATGATATCATTGCCCTCATAGGTCAGGATATCCACCCGGTGTTCCCTGGCCAGCTGGATAATCTGCCGGTTGCACTCCACCGGTATCTTGGCTGTGAATACCTCCTCGCCCGTCTTGCAGTTGGTGATGATGCCTCCGTTGTATGAGAGGATGTAGCTGCCGAACCGGGCCAGCTCCAGCTCCTCTGCCAGAGGCTGTACCCCGGGCGTGGGCCTGCCGGAAGCCAGCACCACGATCTTCCCCGCCTCCTGGGCCTTCATCAGCGCTTCTTTTGTCCTTGGTGTAATCACTTTGTCTCTGTTAGTCAGCGTGCCGTCAAGATCCAGCACAATCATCCGATAATCTGCCATTTGTATTTACTCCCCTGTTTTCCATTGGTAATCCTGATTCACGGCTATTGTATCACAGATAAAACCAGATTTCTACAGCCAACTTAAACCGGATTTTGCCTGTCCACGGTCACATTTGGAGGTTTCCCGCAATACAATGGTACTACGAGACCATCTTAATAAGGAGACTATATATGAAGCGATTATTCACCCTGTTTCTTGCGGGTTCCCTGGCGGCGCTGACTCTGGCCGGCTGCGGAAAAAAGGAGTCGGCCTCCGACCTGACCCCTGTCACCCTGAACGAAGTTGCCCATTCCATTTTTTATGCACCCCAGTACGCAGCCATTGAGCTGGGCTATTTTGCCGATGAGGGCATTGACCTGACCCTGGTTAACGGCGCGGGCGCCGACAAAGTCATGACCGCCATGATCTCCGGCGACGCGGACATCGGTTTTATGGGTTCTGAGGCCAGCATCTATACTTACGCCAACGGCGCTGAGGATTACGCAGTCAACTTTGCCCAGCTGACCCAGCGCGCAGGCAACTTCCTGGTGGGCCGCCAGCCGGAGGCGAATTTTGACTGGAACAGCTTAAAAGGCAAGAAGGTGCTGGGCGGCAGAGCCGGAGGAATGCCCCAAATGGTATTCGAGTATATCCTGAAAAAACACGGCCTGGACCCCAAAACAGATCTGGAAATTGACCAGTCCATCAACTTCGGCCTCACCGCCGCAGCCTTCACCAGCAATGACGCGGACTACACCGTGGAATTCGAACCCTTTGCAACCGGCCTGGAGATGGAAGGAAAGGGCGCTGTTGTGGCCTCCCTCGGAACAGAATCCGGCTATGTGCCCTACACTGCATACTGCGCAAAGAAGAGCTATATGGAGAAGAACCCGGAAATGATCCAGAAGTTTACCAATGCCATCCAGAAGGGCATGGACTATGTAAACTCCCACTCCGCCGAAGAGATTGCCAAGACCATCCAGCCCCAGTTCAAGGAAACGCCTCTGGATAAGATCACTGTCATTGTGGACCGTTACAAATCCCAGGATACCTGGAAGGGTGACACTGTATTTGAAAAGGACAGTTTCGAGCTGCTGCAGAATATTCTCCAGGAATCCGGAGAGCTGAACCAGCGCGTGCCCTATGAGGATCTGGTGAACACCCAGTTCTCGGAGGCGGCGAAGTAACCCCCCGACTCTCTTCAAAATCATTAAAAAATCCCCGGTTCCAACCAACGGCCCGGGGATTTTTGTATTTTATGAAACATGCTCTTAAGTCCAGGACAATCCTGTCCTGCCGACTTTTACAGATCAATCTCCTTATAAATCATCTCGCACCGCTTCTTATCATGTGCCAAGCCGACGCAGATTACCTCTCCTTTTAATCCGGCATAATATTTTTGATCCATGATCTGTTCAAGGGCCTCTCTTTTGAGGCGGTCAATATCCTCCCCCTGCTTAAATTCCACAATTACACTGGGGATTCCTAATCTCTTTGATTCCAGCATAATATCGCTTCTTCCATATCCCGTCTCTATATTGCTCGTAACTTTAAAGACACCCCGCAACGTGATACACATTCCTAAAAACAGCATATGATAAGCATTTTCCTTCGCATCCATATAGCTGGTACAGGATAATACGATGTCCTGATACAGTTCAAAGAATCTCTTCATATCCTTTTTCAGCAGACAGGAAAGCATCTGCTGTAATTCAAGCCCGTCAATACCGGATATTTCAGCAATCAGCATCTGAAATTCCGCCATTACTTCATCGTTGGGTACTTTAACCACCACCGTATTGGCGTCAATCCGCTCCAGAGCCGTCAGATAACCCGAATTTACTAAAAGCCCCCACAAGCTGTAATTGCTGTCACGCTCCACATACGCAGTTTCCAATGTAAGCCATACCGGCACTTCCTGGCCGGATACTAATTGATCAAAATCCTCCCAAAACCTTCTGTCTGCCTCCATCAATGCCTGTTTCACCAAATAGTTGGAGGATGTATGAATCCAGTAACTATCCAGGCTGCCGGTATCCGCATAATTCAAAATAGACCATGGATTGTACATTTCAAGGCCCCCAAAATGGTAACCATCATACTTCTTTTGCACATTCTCATCCAAAGCCAAACTGTAATCGTTCAGAAGAATATCTGTTTCTGCCGGGCTAAGGCCAAAATAGGCTGCATACTGCTTATGGAGCACCGTATATACTCTCGCATTATTAAACTGTGAAAATATGCTTTCCTTTGCAACACGCTGGACCCCTGTCAGCAGTGCCTGTCCCAAATCAGGGTTTCCTTTCATCGCGCTGCCGTAGAGATTCGAAAAAAACGGTCCCAGCTGTTCATGAAATCCATACTCATAGCTGCTCATGATCGGCTGATCGTATTCATCAATCAACAGAATCGGCGCAGTCTGATAATACCCCTTAACTGCATGGATTAAATCACGCAGCGCCGACTCCATCAGCACAGAATGCCCTCCCGGGCTGCGCAGTAAATCAATCATGGAGTAAAAATCCTTCTTACCATAACAATCCGGCTCCCAATGATTTTTAAGCACCTTTTCGAAACGGATATACTCGCGGTAGAGTTCCTTTTTCAACAGCTCCAGCAGTTCTCCAGGAGTTCTCGCTTTACAATCCTTTAAGGTAAGATAAATAACCGGGCGTGAATTGATCTGGCCGGCATATTCCGTATCCATGATTGCCAGGCCGGAAAAAATGGTTCCACTGTCCTCCATAATATCAAAAAAATCCCGGATCATTGTCATATTCAAGGTTTTTCCGAATCTCCGGGGACGGGCAATCAGCGCAACCTCATCCTGCATTTCTATAAAGTCTTTTATCATCAGGGTTTTATCCACGTAATAAAAACCCTTTTCACGTAATTTTCTGAAATCATCAATCCCTATAGGTAATTTCTTTTTCACTGCCATGCGTTAATCCTCTCTGCGGCAAACGGCTTTCTGCCTTGTCCTTCTTTGGTCCTTTATACCATTATAGCAGTTAGAATAGAAACAAAACAAGCATAACCTTTCTTTTCGTTCTTCACGTTTAGACAAAGTTCGCCGCCCTACCTCCAGTTGTTAAAATGCAGGATAATTGCTGTATAGGGATTAAATGTGTATACAGTTGTCCATTCAAAGGGAACAATCTCCTCCAAAGTAGCACTGTCACTGTCCAGCGTGGATAGTG
>URUZ01000311.1 GCA_900551225.1 uncultured Clostridium sp. | reverse complement strand
AAGCGTTTATAATAGGAAAGAGGAAATTTTAAACATGACATAATATGTCTGGTTTTATGTGATACACTACAATTAAAGGTTGAAAGAGGGGAGTGCCAATGCAGGACGGCAGACTATTTAAAATCGTATACCATTTGATTAATAAAGGGCAGGCCACTGCTGGGGAGCTGGCCTGCATGTTCGAGGTGTCGGTGCGGACAATCTACCGTGACATAGATGTGTTAAGCCAGGCCGGTATACCAATCTACGCCTCCAGCGGAAGAAACGGGGGAATCAAACTGCTGGACAGCTTTACGCTCAGCAGGATGGCATTTACCCAGCAGGAAAAGTCCGAGATAATGACAGGGCTTTGCAGTCTGAGCATCGCGCGGTATCCGGAGGCCTCGGGCATAATCTCCAAGCTGAGCGCGCTGTTCCAGATGGATGCAGACAACTGGATTGATGTTGACCTGACCCGCTGGGGGAGTGTTAAAGACCGGGAACAGAAACTGTTCCTTTCCCTGCGGACTGCGGTTGTGGACATGCTGCAGATAGAATTTGACTATTTTAACAGCAGCGGCAGCGCGTCCAAACGTTCTGTGGAGCCGGGAAAGCTGGTATACCGGGATAAGGCCTGGTATCTGTATGGATTCTGCCTGGAGCGCCGGGACTGGCGGCTGTTCCGCCTGACCCGCATCAGGAACCTGATGGTAACGGACATCCACCATGACCGTAAATGTGAAAAAATCCGATGGGAGGCAGCTGAAAATTACGGTCCCATGGTTAACCTGAGTCTGCAGTTCCATGGCAGCGCCGCATACCGGCTGTATGATGTTTTCGATGAGGAGGCGGTGGCCTGGGAGAACGGCAGCATATGGGTTACGGCGGCGATGCCGGAGACAGAATGGCTGTATGGCTTCCTGATGTCCTTTGGCAGCCAATTGATGCTGGTTGAACCGGAACATGTAAAGCACAAACTGACAGAGCGGTACACGCTGGCCCTCAACCAGCTTCTGCCTGATTCTGCCGGGCCTTTTGGCGGCCCCGCCGTTTCCTCATAGGACATCCGGTTTTGGCATACACATAATAGGAAAGAGATGTCATAAACACAGGTGTGAAGGAGGCTCATATGGCACGCAGGAGCCGCACCGCCGCGCCGGCGGCAACACAAAAACACAGGATGTGGAAAATCGCCCTCTATATCCGGCTATCCAAAGAGGACGTCCGCAGCTTTGACGAAAGCGAAAGCGTTACCAACCAGCGGGCGATGATAGAAGAATTTATTGCGGGTATTGATGACGGAGACGAATATATCATAGTGGGGGAATACGTGGACGATGGAATCTCCGGCACTACGGATGATGAGCGGGAAGGATTCCAGGAAATGCTGGCCGATATCAGAAAAGGCCGCGTCAACTGTGTGATCGTTAAAGATCTGGCCCGGTCCTTCCGGAATTACAGCGACCAGGGGTATTATCTGGACGACTGGTTCCCCAGATATAATGTCCGGTTCATCTCCCTGTTCCACCAGCCCCTGGACAGCTATAAAGATCCTCAGAATATGCGGAGCATCGCAGTGCCCATCCAGGGCGTTCTGAATGAGAATCACTGCGCCGAGACGTCCGACAAGGTCCGTGAGGTATTTGACATGAAGCGCCGGGCAGGAGAGCACATTGGTTCTTTTGCTGTCTACGGCTACAGAAAGGACCCCCAGAACAAAAATGCGCTGGTTGTCGACCAGGAAGCTGCTGCGGTGGTCAGAGACATTTTCAATATGTTCCTGGACGGCATGAGCAAAAATGCCATTGTCCATTATCTCAATGACCACGGCGTGCTCTGCCCCGCTGCCTATAAGCGGGAGCGTCTGGGGCTTAAATACAAAAATCCGGGTATTGACTCCACGCGGCGGCCCCTGTGGTGTGCGGGGACGCTGTCGGTCATATTGAAGAACCGCATGTACTGCGGGGACATGGTACAGGGCCGCTACCGCATAAAAAGCTATAAGATCCACGTCCAGGAACTGGTTCCTGAGGATGAGTGGTATATTGTGGAAAATACCCACGAGCCCATCATTGACAGGGATACCTTTGAAAAAGCGGGCAGGCTGCTGCTGAGAGATACGCGGTCCGCGCCCCAAAGGCAGGGCATATACCTGTTCAGCGGTTTCCTGCGGTGCGCGGACTGCGGCAAGGCCATGAGCCGCAGCAAGGTGGGAAATGTTGTATATTATTACTGCCGCACCTATAAGGACCGTTCCAAACATGCCTGCACCAAGCACATGATTAAACATGACTGTCTGGAGAGGGCGGTGCTCTGTGCCATACGCCAGCAGATTTATCTGAACGTTGATTGCGCCCAGGCCCTGGAGCAGACCCGCCGGGCCGCGCCTGCTAATAAATGTTCCGGGCCGGTGGAAAACGCCATACGGCAGAAAGAGCAAGAGCTGGAAAAAATCATCCGGTACAAACAGTCCATCTACCAGGACTGGAAGGACCAGGAGATCACCCACAGTGACTACCGGCGCATGAAAGCGGATTACCAGGAAAAGGAAGACAATCTGAACAGTGCCATGGAGGCCCTGCGCAGGGAGCAGGCAGAGGCTAAGATGGGCGCAGAGACTGAGGACCAGCTGCTTAAGACCTTGGGGCAGAACCAGAATATTGAACAGCTGGCAAGGGATATTTTGATCGAGCTGGTCGATTCTGTGACCGTGTATGAGGGGGGAAACATAAAAATCACATTCAGGTTCTCAGACGGTTATAAGTCCCTCCTTTAAAATCGCTCCGGGGAGAATTACCCGGAGCGGCTGATGTCCTATGGATTGTGGATAATCATATGCAGAGCGGCAATGCCTCTTCCTGCATTTCTATATGAGTGAACCGTATCGGCCTTAAACCGTATGCTTTCATTCTGTCCGGCGGTGAGACTCTGCCCATTGGCATTGATCTCAACCGTACCTGTGAATACTGTGATAAATTCAGTGGTTCCCTTTAGGTGCGGCTCTGATTCCCAATAGCTTCCCTCATCTAATTCCAGATAATATACCGCAAACCTGCGGTTTTCATCATCAGGGAAAATAGAATAATTCTTAACCTTTCCGCCATCTTCCAGAAGCGGCTGTAAATCTGAAGTTTTTACAATCTCATAAGGGCTTTTTGGACGGACTGTCATGGCGATTTTGTTAGTCTACTGTGCCGCGGCGTTGTTTCTGTGATCCATAGTGATCGTACAGCACCTTAGTCTTATCCCGCAAAATGCCGGTTAGCTCCTCGGGTTCTACCACCGCTGCATTGGTGCCCAGCGCCAGCAGATAATCGGCAACCCATTCAAGATAGGAATGGGGGATCTCCATTTCAATGATTCCGCCCGAGGAAAGGCGTTTTAGGCCTCTTGCCAGCAGGAACTCTGTTTCACAGCGTTTTACCCCCATATCCGTCAACCGGATTTTGATATGGACGCCGTTTTCTGCGTCGGCATGTTCCAGATAGTCCCGGACCGAAGTTCCTGCCTTGTGCTCAGCCGTCTTGTGGACCTCTATGATTTTTTCAATCCGGTCTGCCCGGAATTCCCGGACCGCATTGGATTTCATGCAGAATGCAGGGCAGTACCAGAGTCCGTTCATGGCGTACAGCCCTATGGGAACAATGGTCCTTGTGCTGCCCGCCCGCTCAGACGAATACTGGATGGTCACGGCGTAGTTGTGGATGACGATATCATAGAGCTGTGCCAGCAGCGGTGTACGGCAGTGCCTGTCAGGAATCCAGAACAGGATCTTATTCTGGATCTGCGTAATATTGTGCTGCATGTCCGTGGGAAGGCAGTTGAGGAACTTCTTCAGGACTGACACTGTTTCCTGCTTAAAGGGCAGGTCGCGGTAAAATTCCAGTGACTGGCAGGCCAGGAATATGGCCTTTGCCTCGCTCTCGGAAAATGTAATGGGCGGCAGCACCCGCTCCTTTAAAACGTGATAGCCCCCGGCGGCCCCAACCTGTGAATACAAGGGAAAACCGACATGTTCCAATGCCTGCAGGTCTCTCAGGATAGTCCGTTTGGAAACAGAGAATTCTCTCGCCAGTTCCCCTACTGTGAAATCCCTCTTTGCATTGATTGTAATCATCAATTCAATCAGCCGCTTCGCTTTTGACATATTTCACCTCTTTTTTTAAAATGGTGACAATAACTGTCACTATTCCATGATAAGATATTTCTGTAATGAAATCAACATGATAAAATAAATAAGAGAGGACAAATGATTGATGAAAAACAATACGATTGAAATGGCTGTATTTAAAGTGGGGGAGGAGGTTACGGATGCACAGGTTATCGAATTGTCCAATGCTTTCATAGAAGTGCTGAAGCGTGAAGCCGACGGATTTATAAAACGGGTCATTACAAAAGACTGCAAGCAGGACAGGTGGGTGGAACTGGTTTGGTGGGAGTCCATGGAAGCTGCCCAGGCAGCGTTTAACAAGGCGCCGCTTATTCCGGAATTCCAGGCCTATTGTTCTGTGATGTTAGAAGAAGGTTCAGATCTTATCTACCTGGAGGAAAAAGGATGAATGAAAAAGTAAGATGTGCCTGGGCGGGAGACACCCAGATATACATAGATTACCATGACAATGAATGGGGCCGTCCGGAACACAACGATGACAAGCTGTTTGAAATGTTGATTTTGGAAACCATGCAGGCAGGGCTTTCATGGATAACGGTGCTTAAGAAGCGGGAGGCATTCCGGGAAGCGTTCGATGGGTTCCATCCGGATCAGGTGGCCTGTTATGATGATGAAAAAATAGAGGAGCTTATGCAAAATGAGGGCATCATCAGAAACCGCCTGAAAATCAAAGCAGCCATCACCAATGCCAAGGCATTTCTTGCGGTCCAGGCCCAATATGGCAGTTTTGATAAGATGATTTGGAGCTATGTAGATTATAAACCGATTGTGGGGAATTGGGAAAAACTGGAGGATATGCCGGCTACCACTGCAATCTCAGATCAAATAAGCAAGGACTTAAAAAAGCTTGGTTTCAAATTTGTTGGGTCAACCATCATATATGCCTTTATGCAGGCGATTGGCATGGTCAATGACCATTTTCCCAGTTGTTTCCTCTATCATGAAAACAACTGATGAGTAGTTAGTATTCCAGCAAAAAATATCAAGCTCCATTCCATGTTTCAAATTATAATCGTTGTATTAACGAAAGGAGTGGAGAAAAATTGGAAAAAACGACTGTATATCTGAAGAATTTCATGGGCACAAGTTATGAGGTGGGAACACAGATCGGCCGATGGATATTAACCGCACCCGGCCTGCTCCAGCGGGCGCTGCTGCCGCCGGCCGCATATCCGCACCATAAGCTTGCACAAATTGTGGATTTGCTGGACCAATATTGTCCGGGCATCAATGATGAGATCCGGGGGTTTGCAGACACTGTGGGCGTTGGCGCGGAACAGGTGATTTTCTATGCAATGACCTATCTGGAGCGGGGGTGCAGCTTGATGGCCGCATTGCCGTCTAAAACGGAAAACGGCCATACCATGATGGCGAGAAACTACGACTTCCATGATGAAATGGAGGAAATGTGTTTTGCCTATACAGATATTCAGGGGAAGTACAGGTATATTGGCTCAACCCTGCATTTGTTCGGCAGAGGCGACGGAATGAATGAACATGGACTTGCCGTGTGCCAGGCCGGCAACGGTATGCCGGTTGGGAATTTTGAGGGCGCGCAGAAGCCTGGCGTAACAGGGTTTCAGCTCTGGATTGTCCTTCGCAGTATCCTTGAGAACTGTAAAAACGTGGAAGAAGCCATTGAATGGGCCATGGGCGCACCAATCGGTTTTAATATTAATCTGCTGCTGGCCCACGGCTCGGGTAAAATCGCATTATTTCAGTGCATAGACGGGCATAAGGCATACGAAATACTTGACAGCAGCAGCGGCAGAGATTTTCTCTCCTCCACAAACCATACGCTGTTTGAGGACATCAAGCCATATGAGAAAATGGTGATTGAAAACTCCGTAATCCGCAATGAAAGGATTGTCCGTCTCTTTGAAGCGGACAGGTGCATTTCAAAAAATGAGATCAGGGAGCTGCTGTCATCCTCTTATCCGGATGGACTTTGCTGCCACTATTATAAGGAGTTTTTTGGAACGCTGCGGTCCATGGTGTTTGACGTGACGGACAAAACCATAGAAATCACATTCGGCTCTCCCCAGGCCAACCCATGGCAGACATTTCCTGTAGGGCCGCTGGAACCTCGGGAATTGCAGGCCATGCTTCCGCAGGAGAAAGCGGCCCCAGATTTTTATAAAATACGATGATTAGAGGAGGAACTGTTTTTGAATAACAGGGAAGTGATTGGCCAGGCAATTGTCTTTATAGAGAATCATTTGTATGAGTCTATTGCAGCCAGTGACGTTGCAAAGGCAGTTTCCTATTCTTATTATCATTTCCACCGCTATTTCAGCGCGGTCATGGGTGAGACCATTGGAAGTTATATCCGAAGCAGGCGTTTGACACAAGCGGCATGGGATCTGGTACATAGCTCCAAGAAGGTTATTGACATTGGGATTTCCCTGCATTTTGAAACAGCAGAAGGTTTTGCAAGGGCTTTTAAGGACAGGTATGCTATGACACCCACAGAGTACAGAAAAAATGGAATTGATGTATTAATTGGGAACAGGCACCCAGCCCGGACTCAGGATCAGCCGGTCATTACGTATGCCGGAATTCCCCCGGAAATCGTCACGGTGCCGGAGATTCTGATAATGGGTTTACGTTTTAACGCAACTGTCGGTGGAATGGAAATGATTCCCATGTGGCAGGCGTTCTATGAGCAAATACCTTCGGAGCTGATTGCTAATAACATGTATGGGGTATTTGAAGCCGCAGAATCCTGTTCTTCCGAGGCGTTTCATATGGACAGCATAACCGCGGCTTTTGTGGGTGTTGAGATTCCGGAACATTATCCTGTTTTGCAGCAAATGCAGGCGAAAAAACTGAGCGGCGGAGACTATGCAAAATTTATTCACAGAGGGACTGTGGATACTTTGATTCAGACATATCATTATATTTGGGGTGTTTGGTTCCCTAAAAGTGGATTTGATCTTGCAGAACATGATGATTTTGAATGCTATACAGAACGTTTTGTGGGGGCGGATGATGAACGGTCGGAGATTGATATTTATTTTCCTGTAAAATTGCAGTAAGTAAATTTCCTTAAATAAAAGGCCCGGTGGCGCCTGTGGGTCCGGTTGGCCCCATAGCGCCGTTCATGCCGTTAGCGCCTGTAGGTCCGGTGGGTCCCATGGCACCGTTCATGCCGGGGATTCCCATGGGGCCCATGGGTCCTGTGGGACCGATGAAACCGCGAGGGCCGGTAGGTCCCATAGGACCCATACAGCCGCGGGGACCTGTAGGTCCGGGGGGACCCATGCAGCCGCGGGGGCCGGGGG